>CAZATZ010000057.1:0-9138 GCA_964488175.1 uncultured Spirochaetales bacterium | reverse complement strand
GAGAAAAGAGTGGATTATCAGACCAAAGGGTGTGGATGCCAACAGAGAGAGTTCTAAGTTTAAGGCTTATTCTCTCAGTATTCTTCCATTGAAGCTCTCTTAACGAGTGGATTCTCAGTGGGAACCTTATCGTCTCTTTTGATTTCTAGTACAAGAGGGCAAAGGTATACAAAGGGGAGGAGACCCCTCTTTCACCTTCCTTCTCTCCTTTATTCGCCAGAACTGGAGAGGCTTTATCCTTCGCCGTTATCTTAAACCGTGACGTCATCAATTGGATATCAATCGGAACTCGCAAAAAGAACTTATGAGATTTCTGGGGGAAAATATCTCCTTGAAAATTAGACTGTGTGAAGAAAACGACCGCTCCTCTATCATCAAAGACCAAGAGAGTGATTCCTGGGTTCTGACTCTTGACACTTCCCGCATTGACGACCTCTACCGAGAAAATATCAGAATTCGTCTCGAGTTCAAACCGAACGAAGGTAGGGGGGCTTGCGTTAAGGATGGGGACTGCGTCGAGTTCTAATGTATCGTAAGAGATGTACTCAACGATATAGCGGTCGCACGGTTTCTCACTGTCGAAAGTTGTTCGCACCTCAAACGGTTCAGAGGCAAGAGGTGCGACATTCTTCGATAGTGGGAATACAACTTCAGAGATAAGAGCATCTTTGTTAAAGCAGGAGAGTTTGAGAATAACGTCCGTTAAAATGATTGTCTCATAGGGGTTTTCAACAACCCCAACATACGCCCGAGAACTCTCGTCTATCTCGATCTCTCTGACCGAGGTAATATTTGAAAAGAGGGGAACCGCAAAAAGAAAGAATGTTACCAATGTAGTAGAGAAAAACAACTTCACGACATAGCCCTTTTATTTATATGAGAATTTGACTCAAAAATTTGGTAAGAGATGGAAGTAGTAAAGTCAAGGAATTTGAATAAAAAAATAAATTAAGAGAGATTGCGATGTCTAAAGGACGCCTCTAAAAAATCCTTTTTGATGCAATTCTAGGATTTTCTGGGGCGAGTGCTGTGTTTGTGGGGTTTGTTTCGAAAAGGGAGTCGGCGTGATTGGTTGCTAGGTGCCACCTCTTCTTAGAATGGTTGCTTTTAATGGTTCATTTGTATTTTAGCCCTTCAAACACGCCGTGAGACTAGACATAAATTCCTTTTTTCAGTAAGGTATCCAAGGCAAGAATGGTGCCGTACCCAAGTGGTAAGGGAGAGGCCTGCAAAGCCTTCATGCATCGGTTCGAATCCGATCGGCACCTTGATTCTTTGCCGGAGTGGTGGAATTGGTAGACACAAGGGACTTAAAATCCCTCGCTAGTGATAGTGTACGGGTTCAAGTCCCGTCTCCGGTAGAGTAAAATGAATCCCTAGAGACTCCTCCAAGAGGGGAGGATTTGGATGACAGTTTTCAGATTATCGTCATCGTCCTTTTAAGTAGCGAAGAAGGACGCTTCCTTTGATTGATTCCCTTTTAACAGGCCCCCAGTATCTCGAGTCATTTGTTCCTAGACGATTGTCAGAGAGAATGAGAAACTGGTCTTTTTCGAGAGATACCTCATTGAAATAAGGTGTGAGAAGGCTCTCGGTACTCACCTGATCAAAGCGAGTGTTTATATTATACTCGACATCGGTCATTTCAAACTCAGAGTTAAAGAGTGATTCTCCCACCTTCTGTATGTAGGCTGTATTGTTCTGCATGCGAATGGTCTCACCAGGTAATCCAACGACTCGTCCAATTAAAAATGAACGCTCATTGTAGCTCCCCGTCTTCTCTCCTTTTGCGTTAAGAGGAGAGAACCTCTGAAGGGTTAATGCTCTGATAAACGAATCGAAAAATCGTACAGCTTGAGAATTCTCTTCTATTTTAGGAGGGGTGAAAATAACCACTGCTCCTCGATTGGGAGGGGGATCTTTTTGCAAAAAGTTGAAACGAAAGGGAAAGGAGGTTGTGAGAAGAAAGTCCGATTGAGAATAGGTCGGGTTCATGTCGTTATCTCCTACCCGCATCGGATAGAAGAAGAACGTTTCGAGAAGGTTAAAAAATAACCAGAAAGAGAGGATGATAAAAATAGTCAAGAAATGGAACTGTTTTTTCTTTCGGCGACGTTTGTAAGAGTGACGCATAAAATTTTCATTTCCTACGAGGGGTTAAAGGGATACCGATTGACGGGCATCTCTCAAGACCTCTTTTTCATTTCTAACTCGAATTTTCCGCTAATTCGAAGGTTTTTTACTGACTGGTGGAGTGCAAATCCGCTCATTCGTTTGATAAAACTCAGCTCTCTGTCAGAGGTACTCTTTCAACCCTTTTAACTCTTTTGAAGCTGGCTGACAAGCATCACGACATCTCCAAATCCCCACCGTTTTGCTAGCTTATCTAAGAGAGGTTTTAGGAATTTCGGCTTAGCACCAATCGCCCACCCCCCCCACGTCTGTTCTTGGATGACTGAAAGGTCACACTCTTCCATCAACGATTTTAATCGTTTCTTTCCAAACAAGAAGGTGTGATCGGTGATCGAAGAGCGCCAATCACTCTTAAAGACGAGGGCTTGTAAGCTCGATACATTGGGAGTGATGCAGATATAGTACCCCCCCGGCTTTAAAATTCGGGCAATCTCTTGAACAAAGAGAAGAGGATCGTTTAGGTGTTCGATAACGTGGGCATTAAAGACGACGTCGTACGAATCACTCTCGATTTTAGCCTCTTCGAGTGTTCCGTTGAAAATATCTACCCCGTGAGTTTTTCTTCCGTATTCAGCGGAATCTTGACAGAGTTCTACTCCTCTGACCTCCCACTCTCCGCTCTCTTTGAGAGAGCCGAGGAGTTTTCCCGTAGCACACCCAATATCGAGGAATTTTTTCTGTTGGTCTCTCTCTTTAAAGAGATCTTCGAACCCTATATCGTCGAGTCCCTTTCGAGCGAGGTTATAAAAATTACCCTCGTTCTCGATCTCGTATTCGAAGTACCGTTTGTCGTAACGATCTTTGAGAGATTCAAAGACGGGTTGCGGATTTTGCATGACGATCTGGCACCCGTCACATCGAACGTACTGATGTGTTTCACACCTCCAGTAGGGAGAGAACTTCTCGGAACGACAGAGAGGGCAGGGGATACGTTTGAGAACTTCATCGTCTGAAACGGGGGTGTAGTAGGTCTTCATAGTCTATTATCTCGGTACGACACGAAAGGAGAAATTTTTTGTATTCACGTAGTTGTTGTAATCGGTAATTCGAAAACGAAAGATCTCTCTCTTAGAAGTAAAGGTGTAATTCCCCAAGTTGTAGCGGTTGATCTGGGGGAGAAGTTCTCCGTAATTAACCGCCGATTCTCCTAGAATACGATACTCTCCCCCACTTGTGTATAGCGTATCATAATCGACAACAACTCCGGTTCTATTATTATGTGAGAGAGTAATTCGTTGGGGCGCAGCACGTCGGAGTACGTCTTGGGAGCTGATAACATCGTAGCCCTCTAGGAAGAGGGTGTACTCCCCCGAAGGAATGATCGTCTGTTGGTTGGTAATCAGAATATCTTGCGTATCAGCGGCGAGTTTTAGAGGGCGAAGTCTTAATTGAGAGAGAACGGGCGCTCGTCGATCAGCTAAATACTCGAGTGTAATCATCGGATTGAGGTAGCGTCTCTTCTCGATATCGTAGAGGTAGAGGCGGAGACGACTCTCTCTCTCTTTTTTGGCAAAAGGGACCTCCGCTAAAATCTCACGCCTCTCCCTGTTGAGAGAGGTCACGCCCTCATAAATAGAGCGAATACCCTCTTCTTTATGTTCGATAATCACAACGGGTAGTGAGACTTTGTAGTTTTTACCAAAAAGAGTCTTGGTGGGATTTTGTAAAATAATCTTTCCCTTCTCATAGGGTTGGATTAACTCTTCGGTACTTAGTACTTCAATCCCGACAAAGGGAATTCCAGTACGCTCTCTCTCGCCAAAGGTTCTCGTAAGTTGTGGCTCCTTAATGGGCCACTGATACGGTGTGAGAGAGAGCGAGAGAAGAGAGAAAAGGATTAACGAGATAGTTCTCTTTGGGGGGGAGATTTGCGTCTCTTGTATCTCTTCTCCCCCTTTCAACTGAGAGGCGGAGAGAGGAGCAGAACGAGAGGTTTTTCTTCGATTTTCATTCATCTTTTTATTCTGGTGGTAGGAAGAGATCACTGTCCCTCCTTTTTCAAACCTATTTTGAGAAGCTGTTCATCCATCCCCAGCAAAAATGTGCTATCGGATAATCCCCGTAAAAGAAGAGTCTCTGAGGGGGATAATTTGAAGGTTAAGAGGGGAAGTCCCTCTGATGAGAGGAGAACTAGCTGACCATCAGAGCTCTCTTGTACCGCATAGATCGTGTACTTTCCGACTGAGATAACTTCGATGGAGTGGCTATTTTTTGGTAGTGCGTAGCGCTCAAGTTCATCTCTCTGCAAAGAGTAGAGGTAGAGCGTCTCATTTAAAGAGAAGTAGAGTCTACCGTTCTGCCCTGCGAGAAATTCGATAGAGACCGGCTCTCTCTGGCTCTCTGAGAGATCGTGTACACTCTTAATCTGAAATCCATCCTTATCTTTCTGGAAAAAGAGAAATTTTTGGGGGACTTGGCAGACGACAGCAGCAAAGCGATCTTCTGTGGGTGCCAGTGCGACCCCGTAAGTGGCCAAGGTCTCGCATCCTGCGGTTTTATACTCGTAGCTAACCTCTCCAGAGCGATCAAGTAGGACGATAGTTCCATCGAGGAAGCCTAGAAGAATATGCCCCTTTGAATCACTAAAGGAGACGAGGTAGGAGCTGTAGGAGTACTGCCAGAGCTGGTCTCCCTTGCGGTCTAATTCGACGAGTGTCCCAGAGGCTGGGTAGATGAGGTAGGTGGCAAAGGGAGAGAAATAGGGGATCTCTTCCTGAATCGAGTAGAGTTTTTTCCCTGAAGCGGTTTGAACCGAGCTATCCTCCGTTGAGTAGTAGAGGGAGTCGGAGTAGGAGATAAAATCATCCGCAAGAATTCTTTTTTTAAGAGCGAATTCATTGGGGTCGATATACCCCCCCCACGGCTTGAGAGAGAAGCTCATGAGACTCTCACCCTCTAAGATTGTCTCTTGATTGGGAGCGTCGGTTGCGACGAAAAGATTTATTTTTTCAAGAGGTTCAAATCGAATGCCAGAACTGGTTTTACTGGTGGAGAAAAGAAGAAAGGCGAAACCGACGATGAGAAAGGAAGGGAGTAGAAATTTTTTTTTCACTTTTAACTCTCTCTCTTTTGCGATAGTTTCAAATCGATCTCAAAAAAAGGGAGAGTCAACTCATTGAAGACGGCTGTCATCCCCCTCCAGAATTCGAGTAACTTTTTTAAAAGAGAGATATTTCTGAAAAATGAGAAACCTAGCAATCTCTGGGTCTGTACCGAGAGGGAGGATCCTTTTGGACGCAAGTTAACAACGTGCGATTTATCCGTATTATAAAGAGTGGATGGGACCATTTGAAATTTCACAAGCTCTCTTTTCATGGGGTTTTTAGAGGGAAAAATCTCTTCTTTTTCAGCTTTTCGAGATATAAAAAGCCTTATTATACTTATTGAGAAATAAATTGAAAGTAGTTATCAAGTCGGGTCGAGCCAAATATAGAAACGCACCACTTCCGTACAATTTTAAAAAGAAGGGAAAAAGAGACTAAATTATAAAAAAGGGATCCTTTCTCCAACAGGAAAATACCTAAAAAGTAAAAAAAGATAATCGGACTTGCTATAAAATTTGTGATGAGCATGAAATCATAAGATCCTTGGCAATGAACTCGGAGGGGGAGGATGGCCGGATGACGAAATTTTCTTCCACCACCAGAACCAGCCCCAGACGCAACCCCAGATCCAACCATGCCTCAAGCATACCCCAAGCAACCGCAGTCTGTTAAGGATTCTCTCTTACAGCTTAGAGGAGTGTTCCACTTCCTCCTCAAATATACCCGTAGAGATGGTGCTATCTTGGTAGCCGTAGGCTCGGTACATCCCAAGCGTGTTAAAGAGCGAGTGAATCTTACCCCGATTATCGATACCTATAATTCCCCCTCCGTACTCAGGAGAATTTAACTTTGTGTGAAAGATTTGGTGATCCATCGCCTGCTCAAGGCTCTCTTGCTTATAGAGCATGCGAGCGTGAATATCGTAAGAACTTACATGACGAATAAAACCCTCTCCACTACCGGTACAAGAGAGAGCACAGGTGGCGTCGTTTGCATAAAACCCAGCCCCCAAAAGAGGTGTGTCTCCGATGCGTCCGTAACGTTTATTCGTTATTCCGCCGGTAGAAGTAGCGCACGCAAGGTGGCCCTCTTGATCGAATGCGACAGCCCCTACGGTACCGTAGCGGAACGCATCATCGGTCTTATTGCTTCCTTTGAGATCTAGCCAGTGCTGCTTACGCTCTGGTGTCGTAAAATACTCGTTATCTACCGTCTCTAATCCCATCTCTTGGGCGAAGTTATCGGCTTTCTTACCCGAGAGGATAAGGTGGGAGGTCTTCTGCATAACGGCCAAGGCACCCTTCACAGGATTTTTGACTCTCTGCACCCCCGCCAAAGAGCCAGACCTCCCCGTCTTGCCATCCATAATAGAGGCGTCCAGTTCATGATCACCCTCGTAGGTAAAACACGCTCCGTGACCAGAATTAAAAAAGGGGTGATTTTCCAGATAAACAATCGCCTCTAGGACAGCTTCAAGAGATGTTCCTCCCCCCTTCAACACTCCGCCACCCGCTTGCAAGGCACTTTTTAGAGCTTCGTGATAAGCGTCGGTTTTTTCTGCTGAAAACTTCTCTTTTTGCATCGTGCCAGCACCGCCATGAATAATAATAGAATACTGCATTAAATTTAATCCTTTCTAGGGTCATGACACGACCAACGTTCTCTCATACTACCTCGAGCCCAACTTTTTTTACTACCGTTTGTTGTCGTCATTGACTTCTCTTAAAACACTACCTTTTTAAAGATAAAGGATGATCTTCTTTTTTAAATACAATTAAACATAATTTTCTCTTTTGAGAGAAGCTCGACTTCCCCTCTAAAAAAGATTGAACCTCACAAAGAGTGAGTAAAAGTATAACACACTTTTTGAATTTTGACTTAAAATAAATCTCGATACTCTTTAAAATTATTTTTTCCGTTGGAAAATACAACTATCTCTATCCATTTTGAACCGCTCTAAAGCTCTTCGATGTTAATAAAAAATGAGACAGACCATACTCTTACCCACCCCAAAAAGAAATTAGAATTTACCTTGCTAGATTGAAAATCCTGTGTTACAATATTGTGAATGTTTATTAGAAGGGTATTTTTAAGAACCTCTTTTCCATTGATAACTCGATCTTTTCTGAAATCGAACGATTAGAGGTACTCAGATGTAAAACGTAAAAAGAGAAGGAGTGTTTTATGACAAAAGGATCCTTGACAGGTCTCATTTTAGGTCCCGTTTTATTTTTTATCATGTTACTTTTACCCGCACCTGAAGGTATGGATATCGCCGCTTGGCGAGTGGCCGCTAGTACTGTCTTGATGGCTATTTGGTGGATAAGTGAAGCCATCCCCATCCCCGCCACCTCCCTGCTACCGATTGTACTCTACCCTGCGCTGGGAGTTTTCCCCGTCTCGCAGGTAACAGCCTCCTACGGAAATCATATTATCTACCTCTTTATCGGTGGATTTTTTATGGCCGTTAGTATGGAGCACTGGGGTCTGCACCGTCGCATTGCTTTAAAACTCATTCGTAAAATTGGTATCTCACCCGATCTGATCATCTTAGCCTTTATGCTCTCTACGTGGTTTCTCTCTATGTGGATCTCTAACACGGCGACAACCTTAATGATGATTCCTATCTGTGTCTCTATTTTAAAAGAGGTCGTAGGGCTACAACCCGAACAGCTGGGAGATAAAAACGCTAAGGAAAAGTCTTCTTTCGCCGTCGCTCTGGTTTTAGGAATCGCCTATAGTGCCTCGATTGGGGGAGTCGCAACCCTTATCGGAACACCCCCCAACACCGTCATGGCTGGGTTGATGAAAGAGATGTTTCAAGTCGATGTGAACTTCGCCCAGTGGCTCCTGTTCGCTCTGCCTCTGAGCCTTATCGTCCTCTTTACCGCGTGGTTCTTACTAACTAGGCTCTTTCATAATTCCAAAGACTTCTCTCTTAATATAGATACCTTTATCGATGAGGAGATCAAGAAGTTGGGAACGATGAACCGTGGTGAAAAAAATACCACGATTGTTCTAAGTGTAGCTATTCTTATGTGGCTTAGTCGAGGATTTTTAAAATACCTACCCTACGAGGAGTTTGTCCATAGTATCCGCTACATCAACGACTCTGTTATCTCAATCGCTGGCGCTCTTGCTCTCTTCATCTTACCCGTTAATTTGAAAAAGGGAGAATTTACCCTCAACTGGAAGTTTGCTGTGAAAATCCCTTGGGGAATTGTACTTCTTTTTGGTGGTGGATTCGCCTTGGCGGGAGGGTTTAGTAAGACCAATTTAGCCCTGTGGATAGCCGAACAACTGACGGTTCTAAATACGATTCCTCTCTTGCTTTTTATTTTTATCCTCGTCTTATTACTCAACTTCCTCACAGAAATTACCTCAAATACGGCGACAGCAACGATGATGATTCCTATTTTAGCCGCGATGGCTATCGCAATGAAGGTGCATCCCTTCATTCTTGTTTTCAGCGGAACGGTAGCGACCTCTTTCGCCTTTATGTTACCAGTAGCAACGCCCCCCAATGCGATTGCTTTTGCAAGTCACTACATTCAGATCAAACAGATGGTACGATGTGGTATCTGGCTAAACATCATTAGTACCATTTTATTAAGCATACTCGCCTATATTTTTCTCCCGATTATTTTCCAATTTGAGATACATTCTCAACCCGATTTTATAAGTTTCTTTACGGAGTACAATAAGTAGTAGAGAACGCTGCGCTTCAGAGGGTCTTTTTCACCGAGAGATTTTGAGAGATCCTCTCAAGTTCAGTAATAGGGGGGGAGAGGTACTTAGCTATTTTTTAATAACGGGTCAATGCGAGATTCTAACCCCTTAGAAAAAATCGTAACCTGCTTGAAATTGGTCGGAACTGCTCAAGTCATTGGTCAGGAAACTG
>CAZATZ010000056.1:3946-9140 GCA_964488175.1 uncultured Spirochaetales bacterium | reverse complement strand
CGATTTTTTCGACTTATGCTAAGCGAGACCTCCAAGTTCTCCAAGTTCTCCAAAACCGCTCCAAATGGGGTGGGAAACCGTAAAAACTGATGAGAAGGGGTACTCGCAGGAGGAGTCCCCTCTCACTCTTTATTGCGGTTTTTATAGCTTCTTCCTACACTCTCACTCTTGAGACGGGAGTTAAAAATCTCAATTTCAAATCCGTTTGCCCATCCGATTTTTCCGTTATCCTTCTCTATCAGATACCAGTAGATACTCGTCCACTGCAAATTTATCTCTCGAATCTCTCGTATCTTAACGGTATCTCCTTCTCGTAAAACACTGAGGACTTCGGAGGAGGAGGAGGGTTCACGGTGGACGGTTAAATACTGTGCCGTATTCACCCCCCACTGAGTCGATATGTTGAGGATGGGAACAGGTGTCAGAGTAAAATCTTTCAACGAGATCTTTCCACGACAACCGAAAAGAGAGAGCGAGACGAGCAAGAGAAAAAGAGAGAGAGAGAGACTCTTTTTTACTCTCACGTTTGGTTGACTTCCTCTTTTACCGTGTACCCTTTCTCCTTAAAGAGTTCTATGACTCTCTTTTCACACTCACTAATCTCTTCACCCGTGAGTGTTCGCTCTCTATTTTGAAACCGAGTCCGTATAGTGACGCTCTTATGAGTCTCACTATCGTAGTAGATATCTTGCACAAAGACGGAGTGCAGCGAGGGGATTTTACTCTTTTTTAAGAGGGTTACCAGCGACTCCGCTTTTAGGTGGCGCTCGACAAAAAGCGTACTGTCAAATCGTGAGAAAGGTTGGCGAACGATGGGTTTAAATTTAAAAGAGGACTTTACATTTCTCTGAGCAATCTGCGTCAAATCCAGAATAAAAAAGGAGAGATGCCCCTTCAACTTCCACGACTTGAGTAAGAGGGGGTGAACCGAGAAGATCGTTCCTGTAATATTGCCAGCGACAAAAAAATTCAGATATTCGTACGGGTGTAACCCCTTCCAACCGCTCGGTAGAAATGTTTCGGGGGGGGTCTCTTCCAAGAGTCGGTAGGGAAGTCTTAGACTCTTGTGTAACTTCTCCACAACGTTCAAAAGAGGCATAAAGACCTCGCTATCTCCACTCGTATAACAGGCGGCTATCAGCTGGTGTGACTCTTCAGGAGCGAGATTGTTACCCTCCCCCCTACTTGTCGAAGAGGTAGTGGAGTATACGCGCCCACACTCAAAGAGGTTGAAGTTCTCTCTCTCTTTGCTATTCTCTTTTACCGCCTCTAAGAACGAGGGAATGAGAGAGGGACGCATCCTGTCGTGTTCTGGGCTAATCGAATTGAGCAGAATCAAATCATCGCTAGTGGTCTCCCATTCGCTACGCTCCAAAAGGTCACTACCGATCATCGGATACGTCATAATCTCCAAAGAATTGCCATGGAAGACCATAAACTCTTTAACCTCTCTCTCCAACCTCTGCAGAGGCGAGAGACGAGTCGGATGAAAATCACTAAGAGGAGAGACCGCTGTGATGTTATCGTAGCCGTGTATCCGACCGATCTCCTCTAAGATATCGGCCTCCTGCTGAATATCCTTGGTCGCTCGAAAGGTAGGGACTTGAACGGTTCCCCCCTTTTTATCGACTTGAAATCCAAGACCTTCTAGAATAGAAAACATTTTTTCGGCGGGAATTTCGACCCCTAGCTGGTGCTGGATTCGCTTGGGATCAAGGGGAAGGCGTGGCCCCTTGAGAAGGGGTTTATCCAGTGTTCCCACGAGTGATCCGACGACCTCTAACGAGGGACAACTCTCTTTCAGAAGAGTTAAAATACGCTGGAGAGCGACGAGACATAGGTGGCTATCAAGAGATTTTTCATACCGCTGAGAGGCGTCGGTCCGCAGACCCAACCGAGTCGACGTTTGACGGATTTGATGGTCGACCCAATTCGCCACCTCGATAAAGAGTTCACAGGAATTCTCCTGAACAGAAGTCCCCAGACCTCCCATAATCCCTGCGATACCGATCGCCTTTTTATCATCAAAAATCATCGTATCCCCCGACTTCATCTCTCTGGGATGTTCATCAAGGGTGATAAATTCGCTCCCCTCTTTCAGCGAAGAGACACGAATATCTCCCTCTAAAAAAGTGGCGTCATAGATGTGATTTGGCTGTCCCATTTCAAGCATGACGTAGTTTGAAATATCCACGATGTTATTAATAGGACGCATTCCCACGGCGGTGAGTCTCTGTTGCATCCAGCTCGCACTCGGCTTGACCGACGCATTTCGAACGCTGATTCCCAAGAAGTACTGACAAGCCCCGCCTCCGTCACTGAGGTGAACGTTAATGGGAGAGTCGCTACTTGCCCCCTCTACCAACTCCCTCCCCGAGGCGATATCGGGGGCGTTGAGTTCTTTGCCATAGATACAGGAGAGCTCTCTTGCGATGCCGTAATGTCCCCAGAGATCGGGGCGGTGGGTAAGTGATTTATTATCGATCTCAAAGATAGAGTCCGACGGAATTTTTAGGATTTGGCTTAGTGAGACACCCAGAGGAGCCTCCGCCTCTAGCTCCAAAAGACCGGAGCCATCTTCTCCCAGCTCTAACTCTTTCTCACCGCAGAGCATGCCCTCCGAGAGAACCCCTCGGATTTTTTTCGCACTGAGAGTAAATCCTCCCGGCAAGACCGTACCCACGGGAGCGAAGGGGACACGGAGACCGACCCTCACATTGGGGGCTCCACAGACAACCTCTCGGCTCCTCTCTCCGTCCGAAAAAGTAACTAGATTGAGATGATCGCTCTGTGGGTGTGGTTGTACCCCCTCAATCTCGACCGCAAAGACGTGATCAAGGTGTTGAGCGAGGGGAAGAACTTCCTCCACTTCGCACGTGTGAAGGGTTAGTTTTCCACCAATCTCTTCGGCGGAATCTTTCGGAAGTGTGATATATTCGTTTAGCCAATCAAGGGAAATTTTCATGCCCCCTACTCTATCGTTTTTACTCTCTTCTGTCTATTAGTTCTCTACGATTACTTCCTTGATTTATTCCCCTCTAAACCACCGATAATTCTCCCTCTCTTATGAGAGCGTTCAACGTGGGATTTTCTGAGATCGACAGAAGCGATCAAGGCAGAGATGAAAAGAGGTTTTTAGAGGTTCTCAAAATATTATTTTTTAAAATACCTTCCCCCATCTCTCAGATAAGAGTATTCTCAAAATTGATTTCGCACCAAATTTGTTTAGGGTACCTTAGCAAAGCTTTTCTAGAAGCTCTCATCGTTTTTTTGGATTTTCGTACCCGAAGGTCTTTTTCTCACACAACCCCCTTTTGAGGTAGGCTCTCCCCGTTGAAAAAAAAATCAATCCGCTTAGTAGGCAGATATCTCGACAAAGATCTCAACAAAACCCTCGACAAATCTCTTAAGAAATCCCGTCTCAATCTCTTCCCAATCCTCCCCCAAAATACTTATAATGAGACCTCCTGTGGTTGAAGAAATCAAGAGAAAACTCGATATCTACTCGGTCGTTTCGCAGTCGATCTCTCTCAAAGAGAGAGGGGGAAGATTTTGGGGACTCTGCCCCTTCCACCAAGAGAAAACACCCTCCTTTACCGTCTCGCCCGAGAGGGGTATTTTTTACTGTTTTGGGTGTGGAAAAAAGGGCGATATCTTTACCTTTGTCCAAGAGTTCCAAAACCTCTCGTTCCGCGAATCATTAGAACTCCTCGCCAAACAGGCGGGTGTCACACTCGAAGATAGTCGTAAAGGTGGAGGAGAGAAGGACGCCCAAGAGCGCGACGCTCTAGGGGAGTTGTACGACAAGTTGGAACGACTCTTTTGCCACCTTCTTGAAAAGGAGCCTAAGGCGGAACACGCTAGAGAGTACCTAAAAAGCCGTACCCTCTCTCCAGAAATCCTGAAATTATACCGAATCGGCTACGCCCCTCGATCAACCCAGTGGCTCTATAAATTTTTAATCTCTCGCCACTATTCCGACGATTTTTTAAAGAAATCGGGACTTTTTTCTTCACGACGGTACCCATACCCCCTCTTCTCTGATAGAATTATCTTTCCTGTGATTAACACAAGTGAGCACAGTATCGCCTTTAGTGGTCGGGCGTTGGGAGAGGAGCAACAACCGAAGTACATTAACTCCCCCCAGACAGCCCTCTTTCAGAAAAAAAATAGTCTTTTTGGGATCTCGCAAGCGCTGAAAATGATGCGCGAAGAGAGAGAGGTCTACCTCTGTGAAGGTAATTTTGATGTCCTAGCCTTAGCACAGGCGGGAGTTCTGAACACCGTCGCCCCGCTAGGGACGGCTTTTACGATCGAACAAGCCCAATTTTTAAAACGCTATGTCAAAAAAATAAATATTCTTTTTGACGGAGATGAAGCGGGAGAAAAAGCTTCTATTAAAGCCTCGCTCTTACTTGAAAATCTAGATCTAATTCCATACACTATCCATTTGGAAATCGGCAGTGACCCCTCGTCGATTCTAACTTCTGAGGGAGAGGCGGGTCTAAGAGAGAGGTTAAAAGAAAAAACTTTTTCTTTTGACTTCGTGATCCGTCACTATAGAGAGAGGGTCGACGCAGAGACTCTCTTAGGAAAACAAGAGATATTTAAAAATGTGATGGAGTACATTGGTGGACTTAACTCCTCTACCAAGAGAGAACTCTATACCAAAGAGCTCTCTAAGGTTCTTGAGATTTCGATTCCTGTCGAACCCAAGAGGATAAGTAGTTATCCAAAGAGAGAGGAGAGAAAAAGTCGTGTTGAGATCTCCTCAGAACTCCACCTACTGCTCTCTATTCTTTTAAAACCCTCTCTCTTTTCAATCTTAAAAGAGAGACGACTTTTGATGGCTGAGCTCTCGGATGCGAGTGCCATTGAACTCTTCTCTCTCTTAGAGAACAGAGAAGAGGGGGAGCTGAGTGAACATCTTGCTCAAAAAATCGAGAGCGAAGAGTTAAAACGAATTGTGTATGAAAAAATGGCAACGGGAGAATTTGATGCTGTAGGTTCTGATTTCGTCAAAGAGAGCGTAATTAAAATACGCCGTGACCACCTAAATAGGGAAAAAGAAAATCTAGCCAATATGATCCAGCGTGCCGAAGAGAAAGGTGATAATGAGATTGTTCGTCAATACCTAGCGAATCAGGTTGAGATTGAGCACCGGTTGAGAGTAATAGAGTAGTTTCAGAAAATA
>CAZATZ010000056.1:0-3846 GCA_964488175.1 uncultured Spirochaetales bacterium | reverse complement strand
TTTTTTGAAGGGGATTTCAAGATAGCTTAATGAGAAAACCCACGGGGTTTTAGAACTGTTCTTCGGTAAAATCCGAAAATGGAGGTTCAAGAACTCTCTTAAAGGGTCCTCTAAAAAATCGATTTCAGAAAATATCGAGTTAGAACTGAAAAAGAGTTTTTTAGAGGTGTCTTAAAGAGAAGACCCTCCATTTCACGTCAAGGTTACACTTGTAGGAGTGATATTAGTGAGCTTACAAAAAGAAAAAAAGAAAAATCGAGAGGATACGGAGGCTCATGAGGAGTTTCCCTTAGCACATATGGTAGAACATCTTGCCATCTTTGCTGATAAAAAGGGACGGTTGACGTTTAGCGACGTTTACGACCTCTTTCCGATTCTGAGGATGAAACAAGAGGTTTTTGACTCTGTCGTTAAAGAGCTCGGCGAGTCCCACCATCTAACCATCGCAGAAGAGGACTCTTCGAGCGAAGAGCCAGCCGATTTACTCGGCGACGTCGATGACGATTTCGTCATTGAAGGAGAGGGAATAGAGGAGATCGATTTAGCGCTGAAACAGGAGATGGAGTTAATTTCACAACCCATTACTGAGGAGTCTTTAAAAGAAGATTTAAAAGATCAAACAAAAGAGCTAAAGAAGGGAGCCGAGAGGGCGAAGGCAGCCCCTAAAAAAACCTCCTCGTACTCCTCGGCCTCTCAAGGTAGTCCGGGAGATGATCCCGTTAGACTCTACCTAAAACAGATTGGAAAAGAGACGTTACTCTCCGTCGATCAAGAGGTTTCTCTCTCAAAAATGATGGAAGAGGGAGAGCTTGAGATAAAAGAGATACTCTGTCACTCGGCGATTCTTATTCCCTCGATGTACGACCTAGGAAAGAGGGCTTTTACCAAACGACCTGATACTATCATCTTCAACAATGAACAGGTTTTCAAAAAGGAAGACGAAGATCAAGACGTCTTTTCTGAACGAAGACGGCTAAACCAGTACTACAAAGAGTCTCTTCGATCTCTCTATCCTCTCCTAAAACAGTACATGGAACGGAAAAAACAGATGGTCGAGCGAGATCAAGAGATCATGAGTGATGCGAAGCTCATCAAGTGGAGAAAAGAGCTTCTCTCAGGTCTCTCGAAGATCGATCTCTACCAAGAAGAGATTATCTGTTTCGCCGATAAATTTATCGACGCCTCAAATAAGATTAAGCACTTTATCGAGAGACAACAATTTATCGAAAAGAAACTTCAAGTCTCTAGCATGGCTGAAATTCGAGCCTTGGGACGTGCTCTCTCAATTAAATCTGAGATGAAACCGATTTTGGCAAAATTGAAAATGCCAGCCGATGAGGTAAAAGAGTTGATCCGCAAGGTTCAGATCATGGATCGTGAAAAAGAGATGCTCAAGATTGAATTTGAGTCGAGCATCGATGAGATTGTCCTGATGGCAGAATCGATGAACCTCGGGTGCCAGAAGATGAAAACGGCAAAAAATAAGTTGATTCAATCAAATCTACGGCTCGTCGTTAGTATTGCCAAAAAATACACCAATCGGGGACTCCACTTTATCGATCTCGTCCAAGAGGGAAATATCGGTCTCATTAAGGCGGTTGAGAAGTTTGAGTATAAAAAGGGATTTAAATTTTCAACCTATGCGACTTGGTGGATACGTCAAGCGATTACTCGCTCAATCTCCGATCAAGGGAGGACGATCCGTGTTCCTGTTCATATGATCGAGCAGATTAATAAGGTGGTGAGAGAGACTCGTATTCTCATGCAGAGATATGAACGAGAACCGACAAATGAAGAGCTCTCCCTACAACTTGGCTGGTCTCTCTCTCGTCTAAAGACGGTAAAGAATATCGCCAAGGAGCCTACCTCACTCGAAGCTCCCATCGGGGAAGAGGATGACTCGACTCTCGGTGATTTCATTGAAGACAAGAGCGTTAAAAACCCTCTCAATGAGACCGCCTTTACCCTCCTCAAAGAGAGATTGGGAAGCGTTTTGGATACACTGCCTGAACGAGAGCAAGAGGTTCTTAAAATGCGGTTTGGACTCGAAGATGGATACTCTCTGACGCTAGAGGAGGTAGGTCTCTCTTTTAACGTAACTCGTGAGAGGATTCGACAGATAGAGGCCAAGGCTCTCAGAAGATTAAAGACTCCGCAGAAGCGAGGACGACTGGTCGAGTTTACCGAGCATTAATTCTAAACACCTCTAAAAAACTCTTTTTATTTGAGATTAACAAGAAGAGGTTTTGGGGGGGTAGACTTTCCCAAAACATCGGGGTGAATGAAGACGTATTTTGTCTTCATTCATTCACTCGCCCTTATTCTATCTGTCCTGAGGTAGGAGTTGGTGGAGAATAATCGCAATCACTGACGCAATCGTTAGTCCAGAGAGAGGGTATCCGCCAATATTTATGTTGGTTACGCCGATTCCTATAACGAGGGTCAGTGAGACGATAAGAAGATTGCGGGAGTGGGAGAAATCGAGTTTGGCTTCAACTAGATTACGCACACCAATCGCAGCGATCATACCGAAGAGTATAATTGAGATTCCCCCCATCACGGGAGTTGGAATCGATTGAATCAACGCACTTATCTTCCCTGAAAAACTTATCAAAATAGCGTAAATAGCCGCCAGCCTGAGAATACGTGGGTCGTAGACCTTCGTAACGGCCAAGACTCCGGTGTTCTCTCCGTAGGTCGTATTGGCAGGGCCTCCGAGGAAACCAGCGAGAATCGTGGCGACGCCGTCTCCCATCATCGTGCGATGTAGCCCCGGATTCTTAAAGAAATTCTTACCGACCACCGCTCCGTTGGTCGTCATATCTCCGATATGCTCCATGAAGACGACCAAGGCGATGGGGGCGATACCAATCAACCCAACCCAACGAAATTGAGGGGCAGTGATTAACTGGTTCCAACTCTGAGAGGATAATCCAAACCAGTGTGCCTCTTTCACGAGACTCAAATCGACTATCCCTAAGGAGAGGGAGAGAAGATACCCTAAAATTATCGAGAAGAGAATCGGCACTTGACGAAAAAAGGAGTGTTGGATACTTGAGATAAAGAGCATCGTAAAAATAACGACAGAGGCGACGAGCAGACTCTGTGTGTCAAAGAGTCCCTCTTTAAAAAATGCCATTTGAATCGCAACGGGACTTAGTCGAAGTCCGATAAGGATAATTATCGGTCCAATCACCACGGGGGGGAAGAGTCGTTGCAGTTTTTCAACTCCCCAAAGGCGAATGAAAAGAGCCAGAAGAAGATAGATGACTCCCGCTCCTATGATTCCCCCCTTGACGACACCAATTCCCTGCTCAGCCAGAACGAGGGTAATCGCACCGATAAAGGCGAAAGAAGACCCCAGAAAGACCGGTACAATTCCTTTGGAACAGAGATGAAACGCAAGGGTTCCTACCCCCGCAGACAGAATTGCGAGGGAGGTATCCATTCCGGTCAGATAGGGAACGAGAACGGTCGCCCCAAACATCCCCAAGAGGTGTTGCAACCCTAAAATCCATGAATTTTTTGGCATCTTTTCTTTCATCGCAATCTCCTATATTTTGAGGCTCCCTTGAGAGAACCTCGTAGTAAATGACTCCTCCGATTCAATATTCGTGCTAGTGGTACGAGTCATAGAATCGAAGGACCTAAATTGACAAATCTCCTCATTCTATGAATCCATTTACTCTCGCGCAATGTTTTGAGAAAATTAAATTGCATTTTTTTTAGAACCTCTTGAGATATTTAAGAGAGAGGGTATCTTTTTCATCTCCCATGCGGAACTCCGTTTTAAGCTCCTCGACTGGACAAAAAATATCTTCGTTATTTTCTGAAACCGACTTTTTA
>CAZATZ010000055.1:0-9177 GCA_964488175.1 uncultured Spirochaetales bacterium | reverse complement strand
CTCTTTGATTTCACAGGGTAGACGGTAAGTCTAGGTGATGGCTTGAACATCTCTCATATCCTCGTTTTATTTCAGCATGCTATAAACAGAAAGTTCGTAAGATACGAATATAGATTTTATAAGGATAGAAAACCCTTCTGGGCGAAAAAAAGACGTTAGTTTAAAATATATATTTATTCAATGTAGGTCCGTCTAGTTGCTGACTCTGATTAACGATCTCTGATTAACGATCTTGGCGCCTTGGTTTTGTACTTTTTTGCACTTATCAAGCAAAAATCTTCGCAAAAAGCGGTTTTTTATATTTTCTTATTTTACTGGCAACACTTCTGTTTAAAAAATGAAAACGCACCATTGTGTTTCTAACCGTCGTATTTTCATTTTTGATTATTTATGCTGGGCGGGGGAGACAGTGTAAATGTATATAACTACTTATATCAGATCTTATCCTCGCCAATCATCGATTACCGAAAATTATTTTATAACATTTGCATATCTTTTCAAGACACCCTTGGAAATAAATTATAAATATATTTAAGTATTGTTCCAAATTCTTCTGCTTCTTGTGTAGGATACCGCTTAAAAGTCGATTTTAGAAAATAATGAAGAGATTTTTTGGGAGGAGGTGGAGGAGGTAACATTAGGAAGTAGAAGGGTACTTCTGAGTTCACCAACCTCGTGCCTATTGAGTCTTTCATCGAGACGTTGAGTTCTTATAATTATCTTCTTGTTTTTTGATACTTCTCTCGCTATACTTAGCCCCATATTTAAAAAATCCAATTTTCAAAAATTTAGTATCGCTATTTTAGTACCGAAATTAGATCTCATAGACAGGGGAGACCTCTCAAAACGTCGATTTCAGAAAGTAACGAAGATGTTTTTTATCCAGTCAAGGAATTAAAAACGGAGTTTAGTCAGACGACAAGTTAGAAATTGAAAAAGAGTTTTTTAGAGGTGTCCAAAGGAAATAACCGTGGTAAAGATAGAAGAGCTTAACGAAGAGAAGACCCTCTCCCTCATTCAAGGCGAGGGGGGGCTACAAGAGTTGTCCGAATCGGCGAAATATGTCGCTCTTATCTTGACTCAAGACTGGTGTCCTCAGTGGCATGCGATGGAGAAATACCTCGCCATTATCGCTAAAGAGTACAAAGATCATGACATCGCTCTCTACTGGGTCTCATACAATCATCTGGACTCTTTTAAGACGATCATGGCGTACAAAGAGAGTGAGTGGAAAAATGATGAGGTTCCCTATGTCCGTTATTACAAAGAGAAAAAATTGATCGGGGAATCAAATTACGTCTCTCGGTTTAGCTTTTGTGAAAACCTCGGTCTATAAAAAATTTTAAAAAATGAAATCTTAAACCATGAATTTTTGGAAAATACTACTTAAAAAGAGGTTTCCCCTTCTTCTCTTTCTCGTCTCCCTTCCCCTCTTCTCTCAGAGGATCCCACAGGATGTAGAGGAGTTATCTAGAGATATTTCTGCTAGAATCGCCCTCTTGATGGACGTCGAGACGGGACAGATCTTATACTCTCGAAATATACACGAGATCCACGCTCCCGCCTCTATGCTAAAAGTGGCGACTCTCAATATGGCTTACCGACTACTGGAGGAGCAGAATCGCTCTATCGAAGAGGTGATCGAGATAAAAGAGGGGGAAGATGCGCTCTCTCGCCCCTCCGACTCCTCTCTCATGCACCTCGCTATTGGAGATCGGGTAACGATAAGAGAACTGATGGAAGGCGTAGCCGTCCTCTCAGGAAACGACGCCGCCTACGCCTTAGCGATTGAGTTGGGAGGGGGTGTCTATCCCTTTATAAATAGACTCAACGGTTTCTCAACCCTTCGAAAATGGTCTGATCTTCTCTTTACCGACCCCGACGGATACAACGATGAGAATCGTATTACCGCCTTCGATTATGCGTGGCTTGTCAGAGATTATATCAAGAATTATCCTCAAGCTCTCTCCGATTTACACTCAGTTGTCGAGATGTCCTACCCACAAAAAAAGAACGCTTACGACTTTAGAGAACGGGAGATAATAACGAAGAAAAATACCAATCTTCTCTTGGGAGTCGTTGAGGGAGTCGACGGTTTAAAGACGGGGTATACCGAGTTAGCTGGATGGAATTTTGCAGGAACCGCCAAGAGGGGAGAGAGAAGGCTTTTAGGGATTGTGATGGGGATTTATAGCTGGAATGGAAGGGCTATGCGTGCCGAAGAGGTGAGAGTTCTTCTGGAGTATGGGTTCGCCCACTACCAGACCTTTCGACACACCCTCTCAAAAGAGTACACGATCCCCCTCCTCCGAGGTCAAAGTACCTCGGTTCGGGTAAGACAGAATAGACCCTTCGCCATCACTCTCGATAAAAATATCCTTCAAGACGAGATAAAAATTTCGCTGAAAGCTCCTAACCGCTTGATAGCCCCCCTCTCTGAGGAGACGGTTGTCGGGTACGTCGACTACTCTTATCGGGGAGAATTTCTCGGCTCCCGCCTTCTCTACCCAGCCAAAGAGTACCCCTTAGGTAGCTGGCTTAGCTCCGTCTGGGGTCAGGTGAAGGGGTGGTTTAGCAAAGAGAGGTGGGAGACCTTGTCCGCGCCGGTTTCACTCGATCTTTTTTGAGAGAGCAAGACAAGAACAAGACAAGGCAAGAACAAGACAAGGCAAGAACAAGAACAAGAACAAGAACAAGAACAAGACAAGAGAGTTCTGAGAGAGAGCGATGTGTTCCCTGAAAAAACGGAATTGAGATAAATAGAAAGATAGCGTTGAAAAGATAGCGTTAGAGGGGGAGGGGGAAAAGAGGGATGGTAGAGAGAGAAAAGAGTTCTCAGAAGGAACTAGAAGAGATAAAAAAGGAGCTTGACGAGTACAAAGAGGAGAAAGAGAGGGTTCGTGAGATCTTAGGTGGCATCGGGGGAAAGACTCAGAGTAAAAAGAGTAAGTTGTTCAACTACCTCATTATCGCTGCCATGGTTATTTTCTTTGTTGGCTCTCTCGTCTTTCACTGGATCGACGCACTTATCGCCCTCGAGGTCGGGGTTTTGCTCGTCTCTATCAAGATTATCTGGATGATGAACCATCTCGAAAAAGTTAGCCATTTTCAGTTCTGGATACTGACTTCTCTCGAGTACAAGGTCAACGAGATGCAGAAAAAATTGGTTCGGGAACTCAAGGCGATTAAAAAGAGATTACCAGAAGAGGTTCAAGAGAGGAGAGAATAAACTCGCCCTTTCAGATCCAAGGAAACAAAAAAAGAGCGACGACGACACCGCGCATAGGAAAAGAAAAAAGTATTTTAGAGGTTCTCTCTACTAGCTATAACTTACCCCCTTCTCTATAATAAACCAATTCGTCTTCGTCCCCCGAGGGTTTAATCAGCGAAAATATGAGATTTTTATCTTGCTGGTATCTTGCGAAATTTCGTCAAAAAGTTCGAAAATCGTGTGAAGAGGGGAAGAAAAGAGTGGTAACCGCTCTGACTGATCGTTTATATTCATAAAGAAAGGAATTGTATATGTTTTACTCTTACTTAATGCCGCTCTTACAAGCTCAAGGTGCTACCCAACAGAGTGCCTTGGCGAGCTTTTTACCCCTTATCTTAATCTTCGCTGTCTTCTATTTTCTCTTTATTCGTCCTCAGCAAAAGAAGGCGAAGGAGACGAAAGAGAGACAACAAAATCTAACAAAGGGAGATATTGTTGTTACGATTGGAGGACTTCACGGAGTCGTTGACACGGTAAAAGAGGAGACCGTTGTGATCAAAGGTCACGAGGGAGTTCTTTTAGAGTTCAACAAAGCGGCGATTGGAGCTGTCAATCCTCAGAAAGAGGTCGATAAAAAGAAAAAATAAAGGAACATTTCAAGGCTCATCTAAAAGCCCGTCTAGAGTAGCGGATCCCCTTTTAAGAAAAAAACTAGCTCTCTCTCAGATCGTTTTTTTAACGAGAAAAAGAGGGGCGGGGGACGACTTGGTTTAAGGTTATTTGAAGAAAGAGAGCTTGAAGAGCTTGGAGAGTTTCTGGTATCGCCAACAAGTAGTCAGTAGATAGGGAGTTAATATCTCTTTTGTGGCTATCTCGAAAGAGTGAGATCTTCCCTCTCTTCAAAAGATGGTGGGATGTGAAGGCTAAGGAGAATCAAAATGAGTAAACGGTTTCGAGGGGTTATTCTGGCAATTGCATTGGTTGCTGGATTTTCCTATCTCTACCCAACCCTAAAGTGGTATTTTTTGTTTGATGAAGGCAAGAAGAGTGAAATTAACTCGACCATTGAGGACGTACGACAGAAAAACAACCTCCGCAGTACGGAGTCTTTGACGACGCTGATCGACTTGATCAGAGAGGACGCTACGGCTCCCTTGCCTAAAGAGTTCTCCTTTTTAAAACTTCCAACCAAGTCACGCTTGGAAGCGTCGGGAAAAAAAGCGAACTCTCCTATGCAGATAGCAGACGTTTTCGGTGTTTTTTCACGAGGGGCTCTTAGTGCGGAGTTGGAGAATCACTACGCCGTTGAGGCGATCAATGATCGCCGTATTCTCAATCAGGTGATTCGCTTAGGACTGGATATCTACGGAGGAATTAGCGTCATCTTAGAGGCGGTTCCCGAGAGTCTCGTCGATCGCTTGGGTCGAGAGCCAACTCCCGATGAGATTGAGATAGCGATGAACGGAGTCAACGACGCTTTGACGGGTCGAATCGATACGTTTGGAGTCTCTGAACCTCAAATTCGTCGTTTAGGTGATCGACAGATCCTCTTAGAACTCCCTGGAGAGGCGGATCAAGAGCAGGTGAAGAGGTATATCTCTGGGGCGGGGGGACTCGCTTTTTATCTGGAGAATACAGAGGCAACCGAGACGTTGGACTCTCTCTTTCACTCGATGACGGGGACTGTCGCCTTTCACGGTCGAGATGAGGGACGTATCGTTGAGCATGAGACTATTGAGCTCAACCGCGAAGGACGTCCCGTTGATCCTCAAATCGATAGCGTTCTCCCCGCTGGGCTGATTGTTCGCGGGTTTTATATCAAAGATAGCTACGGAATCGATCGACTGCGTAGCTACGTCGTGCTTGAGCCAGATCCTATCTTGGACGGAACCCATATCAATGACGTCGGGATTTTTAGCGACTCTTTCTCGGGAACTCCTCGTGTAAACTTCCAACTCGATCAAGAGGGGGGAACTCTCCTCTATAACGCAACGCAGGGGGCTGTCGGACGAACGATGGTCACCGTCGTGGGAGATAGGGTTCGTTCTGGAGCGGTGATTCAAGAGGCCTTGAGTACGAATGTTAGTGTCTCTGGACTTGACCAAAAAGAGGCGAGTGATCTCTCACTTCTTCTCCAGACAGCCTCTCTTCCCATCGACTTTGAAATCGTCAGTCAAGACTTTGTAGGGCCTGCTCTGGGTGGGCAGACGATTCGATACGGATTGTTCGCCGTCTTAGGTGGACTTATCGCCGTTCTACTCTTTATGGTGATCTGGTATAAAGGAAGTGGACTCATCGCTGGTGTCGTTCTCCTCTTGAACTTCTTTTTAATCCTCTGCCTCCTCTCGGTTATGAATTTCACTCTGACACTCACCAGTATCGCCAGTTTGATTTTGACCGTTGGAATGGCTGTCGATGCGAACGTTATTATTTTTGAGAGGATCAAAGAGGAGTTAGCCCTTGGGAAGACGAGAGCGATTGCGGTTGATATCGGATTTCGCCGCGCCTTCTCCACGATTTTAGACGCAAATGTGACTACTTTTATTGCGGCTGTCTTCCTCTCCATTTTAGGAAAGGGAGCGATTCAAGGATTTGCGGTTGTTCTGAGTATTGGAATCGCCTCGACTCTCTTCTGTGCCCTCTTTGTTGCGAGACTTCTCTTTGACGTAGGAACCGAGACCCTTCATCATAAAAAGATCAGTATCAGCTGGTCATTAGAAAAAAAATCTCAAAAAAAGTCTTAGAAAAAGTCTTTAAAACAGACTCTTATTTATTTGCTATCAATTCTTGTAAAGGGATGATTCATGATTCAGTTTTCAAAAGGAAATAAACTCTTTCCTATCCTCTCTCTTCTCGTCATTCTTATTCTCTACGGCGTTACGTACGGGTATTGGGGCGGTTTTAACAAAGGTATCGATTTTACCTCCGGACTTACGCTACAGGTTCAGACCGAAAATCCGATTTCCCCCGAGGAGATTCGAGCCTCGTTATCCGAGATTGAAGGGGTACAGGTTCAACGGGTGGGCGATAAAGAGAATGATTTCTCGATACGTTCTATTTTGCCTGAGGGGGAGACGACTGAGACCTTTAGCAAAAAGATAGTCGATACGCTGGAGAGTACCGTGGGTAATTTAACCCTCCTCTCGAGTAATTTTATCGGTCCGCGCTTGGCCGTCGACTTGACTAGAAATATGGTCTGGTTGGTTATCTTGACTCTCGGTTCTATCCTGCTCTATATCACGATTCGGTTTAAATTTATCTACGGAGTCGGGGCACTCACCGCTCTGATACACGATGTGTTTATCGTCGTCGGACTTAACGGTGCGTTTCAAATAGAGACCTCCGCCGTTACCATCGCCGCCGTCTTGACGATTATCGGGTACTCCTTAAATGATACCGTCGTTATCTTTGATCGGATTCGAGAGAATGTTCGATACCACGCCGATCAGGCGAAACCCTTCTCGGTTCTCGTAGACGAATCGGTCAATAAGACTTTGACTCGTACCTTGATCACCTCATTAACGACGATTCTAGCGGTTATTCCTCTCTACCTGTTTAGTAGCGGAGAGCCAAAACGTTTCGCTCTTAATTTAGGACTCGGTATCATCGTCGGAACCTACTCCTCTATCTTTATCGCCAACCCCGTCCTTGTCTTTCTGCGTCATAAAGTCCAACTTCGACACGATAAGCATCAGGCCTCTTCTTCAAAGGGAGTAGAGACCAAAGAAGAGAAACAGGAGAAGGTAACAAAGCACAATCCCCCCTCCTTGGCTATCCAACAGAGTGCCGAGGATATCCGTCTCGCAACGGAGGCTCGAAAGGCGAAGAAAGAGGAGAGAAGAAAGAGAGCCAAAAAGAAGAAGTAGCGATACCTGTACAAAAGAAATAAACAGATAAGAGAAAGAGTATAAATAGAGAGAGAGATTTTAAAATGTTTAGAGGAACCTTTACCGCTTTATCGACCCCCTACACAGAGGAAGGGGAGTTGGATACCGACTCTTTTCGCCGATTGATAGACTCTCAGATCCAAGGGGGAGTCAGTGGACTTGTTCCCACAGGAACAACGGGAGAGTCTCCTACGCTGACGCACCAAGAGAATATTGACGTCGTTAAAATGACCGTAGAGCTAGCCGACGGTAAGATTCCCGTCATCGCAGGAACGGGAGCGAACTCGACGAGTGAGGCCCTTTACATGACGAAAGAGGCCAAAGAGATCGGAGCCTCCGCCTCTCTGCAAGTCGTTCCCTACTACAATAAACCGAGTGAAGAGGGTATCTACGGTCACTTCATGGCGATAGCTGATCAAGTTGATATGCCCATCATCGTCTACAATATCCCAGGAAGAACGGGAACTAACCTAAGCACAGAGACCCTCATGCGACTCGCCAAACACCCCAACATCGTCGGGGTAAAAGAGGCGAGCGGTAGCGTCGTACAGATGATGGAAGTTCTCGAAAAACGACCCGATGATTTCTGCGTCTTGAGTGGAGACGATAATCTAACACTCCCTCTCATTGCGTTAGGAGGAGACGGCGTCATCTCAGTCGCTAGCAACATTCTCCCCAGAGAGATCTCAGATCTCGTCACCAAGGCACTCTCCAACGAGTTTGATGAGGCCCGTGAGATCCACTACAAGGTATTAAATTTCTGTCGAACCCTCTTCCTCGAAAGTAATCCAATTCCGATTAAAGAGGCTCTGGCTATCATCGGAATCTTTAAGAGTGCCACGTTCAGATTGCCGATGTGCAACATGAGTAAAGAGGGTCTGAAGGTACTCAAAGAGGAGATGAAAAAGGTCTCCCTCATCTAATCTAAAAAAACTCTTTAGGAGATAATCACCACTTTTAACCCTCTTTCAAATTTCGATCCTATGAAAAAAAAGACGCCCTCCTTCTTACCCGATCTCCCCTACCTCTCGCAAGCGGGGAGATTTCACTTCGATCTAAAGAGTGAGATAGGGGACTCGACGGTGATCGTCGGCTCTCGAGAAGAGGCGAAAGAATTTCTTCCGAAGACCTCTCAATTTTTTCTTTTAAGCGATACCAATCTAGCCCCCTCTCTGTACAAAGATCCCCTCTTCTCTTCGTTTCCCGCTCTCTTTTTAGAGCCAGGAGAGGAGAATAAGGGGATGAAGAGCGTTGAGGCGGTCTATCACTTTTTAATGGAGCACGAGGCCGACCGAGGAGCCACTCTTCTCTGCGTGGGGGGAGGCATCGTAAGTGATGTCGGGGGATTTATTGCGGGAACGTACATGAGGGGGATCGAGTGTGTCCTCTTTCCTACTACCCTTTTGTCCGCTGTCGACGCAAGTGTAGGGGGGAAGACGGGGATCAATTTTGGGGGGATTAAAAACGTCGTCGGACTCTTTAAACCGCCGAGACTCGTCTGGTGTGATCCCACCCTCTTTCACACTCTTCCAGAGGTCGAGTTTATCAGCGGAATGGCGGAGGTTATCAAACACGCCTTGATCGGGAGAGTCGATCTCTTTGAGTTTCTCAAAGAACACTCAGAAGAGACTCTTCGCCGTGATGAAGAGTGTGTGACTCGCTGTCTCGTCGACTCTATCGGACTAAAGGGGGGAGTCGTCCAGCGTGACCCCACGGAGAAAAATGAGAGACGACTTCTCAACTTTGGTCACACCGTTGGACACGCTATCGAGGTTCTCACCAAAGAACCGCACGGAATGGCGATCGCCGTGGGAATGCGAATCGCTTGTGAATTGAGCCTCCAGCTGAGTACCTTATCCCAGTCAGAATACGCAGAGATTCTCGCCCTTTTCCACCAATTTCACCTCCCCACGACCCCTCCCGCTCTCCCTCTTCAAGATATCATGAGAGGGTTGAGATCCGATAAAAAACGGGAGCGTGAATCGATCCATTTTGTCTTGCTAGAATCGATCGGAAGAGCCTCACACTATAACAAACTAACAAGAGTAAGCAAAGTAAAGCCTCGATTTACCGGGCCAG
>CAZATZ010000054.1:0-9210 GCA_964488175.1 uncultured Spirochaetales bacterium | reverse complement strand
TCACTACACCCACTCTGGGTATCTTCTACTCTCCCACCCCTTAATGGGGAGTATCAAACCCAATCAGACTCCCTACAGAAGCGTTCTCCTTCGGGAGGGTGAAGGTAGTACCTACGACTTCCAGAGCGTTAAAATTATTGGGGAAAGCATTGAAACCGCCCAACAATTTATTACTCCAGATTTGGCTCCTAAATGGTCAGAGAAGCATAAAAAAGATTTCAGAACCGTTGACAAATCGTTAATTTCTAGCGGACTCGATAACCCCCAGTTTTACGTCTTTTCTTAAGAGAGATTCCAACACATCATCAGAAAACAAAAAAGAGAGGATTGACGGGAGAAAAAGCTAAATAAAAATTGTATGAATTGTATGAATTAAAAAATGTTTTAGAGGGTTCTTGGAAGAATTGGTTTCTTCAAAGAGCCTTTGAAAAACCATAGATGATAGTTTGATGGAGGTATGGCACGATGAAGCTTGAATTAGGTAATATTCATATCACCGACCTAGAAATAGGTGATAAAACCAATATTAAGGGTGGAAAGTTGACCATCGATACAAAGGCGATCAAGGAGATCGTTCTTGAAGATGATCGCTTAATCGACCTCTCGGTCGAGATCGCCAAACCTGGCGACTCAATTCGAATCGCTCCTGTCAAGGACGCAATTGAGCCACGTGTTAAGGTTAAGGGGCAGGGGGCTATGTTTCCCGGCGTTATCAACAAGGTCAAAGAGGTCGGTAGCGGTCGTACCCACGTACTGAAAGGTGCTGCTGTTATTACATGCGGTAAGATTGTCAGTTTTCAAGAGGGTCTGATCGATATGTCTGGAACGGGGGCTGAGTACACTCCCTTTTCACAGACTCATAATGTCTGTCTTGTGTTAACTCCTAAAGAGGGAATAGAGACTCATGAGTACGAGGCGGCTGGACGTCTTGCTGGTCTCAAGGTCGCTGCCTATCTGGGTGAAGCGGGAAAAGAGGTCGAACCCGACGAGGTTCTTGTCTATGAGACAAAGCCGTACCTCGAGCAGGTGAATGAGTTCCCTAAACTCCCCCGAGTTGGATACGTCCACATGCTTCAATCGCAAGGTCTTCTGCATGATACCTATTACTACGGAGTCGATGCGAAGAAGATTGTTCCTACTTTTATGTACCCCACCGAGATTATGGATGGAGCGATTATTAGTGGAAACTGCGTCTCTCCTTGTGATAAGGTGACAACGTATCACCACCAGAATGAGCCAGTGATCACCGATCTCTACAAGAGACACGGAAAAGATATTAACTTTATCGGCGTTATTATAACGAATGAGAACGTCTTTCTCATGGACAAAGAGCGAAGTTCGGATATGGTCTCGAAGTTAACCGAATTTTTAGCTCTTGATGGAGTGATTATCTCAGAAGAGGGATTCGGAAACCCCGATACCGATCTGATGATGAACTGTAAAAAAGTAAGCAATCGTGGAGCGAAAACGGTCTTAATCACCGATGAGTATCCAGGACAGGACGGAAAGTCGGAGTCTCTTGCCGATGGCACAGAGGAGGCAAAATATGTCGTTACCTGCGGTAACGCTAACGCTGTCGTCGAACTTCCTGCGATGAAAAAAACGATTGGAATGCTCGATTACATCGAGGTAATGGTCGGGGGTTATGAGGGTAGTCTCAGGAAAGACGGAAGTATCGAGGCGGAGATTCAGATTATCACAGGATCTACCGTTGAGATAGGGTACAGTCACTTGACGACAAGAGGAATCTAACGAAGATCTAAACAGAGATCTGGGAGGAAAATGAATGGCAAAATATAGAATAGTTCACTACATCAATCAATTTTTTGGAGGTATCGGAGGCGAGGAAAAAGCCGATATACCCCCTAAAATAGAAGAGGGAATCGTTGGCCCTGGGCTTGCGTTTAAAAATGCGTTGGGTGATGATTATGAGATCGTGGCGACTGTTGTCTGTGGAGATACCTACTTCGGTACCGACATGGCAAAGGCTGAAAAAGAGGTCTTAGAGCTGATCAAAAAACATAAACCCGACGGAGTCATCGCAGGACCAGCCTTTAATGCGGGTCGTTACGGTGTCGCCTGTGGTGCGGTTGCCGCAGCGGTTGATGCCAAGTTGGGAATTCCCGTTATTTGCGGAATGTATCCAGAAAATCCAGGCGTTGACATGTTCAAGAAGCACGTCTACATCGTTGAGACGGCGAATGCTGCGACGGGGATGAGAAAGGCGGTTCCTACCATGACGGCTCTCTTTAAAAAGATGCTCAGTGGTGAGGAGATTGGAAGTCCTGAAGAAGAGGGGTATATCGAGCGTGGTGTTCGAGTTGGCTTCTTTCACCCCAAGCGTGGATCCGAGAGAGCAGTCGATATTCTCGTAGACGTGCTGCAGGGAAAAGAGGCAAAAACAGAGTATCCTATTCCCCTCTTTGACCGAGTGGCTCCCAATCCTCCCGTCAAAGATATGAAGGGAGCGACGATTGCGATTATCACCTCGGGTGGAGTTGTTCCGCAAGGAAACCCCGATAAGATAGAGGCATCGAGTGCGAACAAGTACGGAGTTTACTCCATCAAGGGTAAGACAACGATGTCCCCTGAGGAGTTTATGTCGGTTCACGGTGGCTACGATCGGACCTATGTCTTGGAAAACCCAAACTTGGTTGTTCCCCTCGACGTTTTGCGAGAGATGGAAAAAGAGGGTGCGATTGGAAGTGTCTACGACTACTTCATGGCGACGACTGGAAACGGAACTTCGACCGACAACGCTAAGAAGTACGCAAAAGAGTACGTCGAACAGCTGAAAAAGGATAAGGTAACTGCGGTTATCTTAACCTCCACGTGAGGCACCTGTACTCGTTGCGGTGCAACGATGGTAAAAGAGGTTGAGCGTGCTGGAATTCCTGTTGTCCATATGGCTACTGTTGTTCCTATCTCACTGACAATCGGTGCGAACCGAATTGTTCCTACGATTGGAATTCCCCATCCTTTGGGAGATCCAAGAGAGAGTGAGGAGAAGAGTAAAGAGATTCGCCGAACTCTTTTGGACAAGGCGTTGGAGGCTCTACAGACAGAGGTCGAAGAGCAGACGGTTTTTGAGGCTTTTTAGAACTCTCCTAGAATCTTCGTCCCAGAATCTTTGTTCTAGGGCGAAGTAAAAAAATCGTCAAGTTTAAGAGACCCTCGCAGAGATATCTGTGGGGGTCTTTTTTTCGTACTGAATCGTGCTTTTTCTTTGATTTCGTGTAGGGATTCAGAGAAATTTTTTAGAAATGTCCTTTTGCGATTTTTGAACGAAAGAGGGTTGCTTGGGGTAAAATCCCTCTGATGCGGTTCTCTAGATCTTCGAGTTCATTTTCTACCGTAAATATCTTTACCTGAGGACCAGCATCCATTGTCTCCCACGCCGTCATACCCTCTTGGCGCCACCTCTGTAACTCTTTTAGTAACTGCACCGTCTCGGGCAACCAGTAAAAGATGGGTGGCTGGGCTGTCAGCATTGTCGAGAACATCAAGAGGTAACTCTCCTGCATTAACGGCCCTAGATGATTCAAATCTCTCTCTTTGAGACTCTGAAGGGAGTCTTCGTACAACTGACTACTTCTTTTGAGCCAAGAGGGGTAGTTTACCGAAGTCTGTTTACACCGCTCCATTGCTAAGCGAGAACTGAGTGCTTTCTTTTTATCACTCAGTTGAACGACCAAGATTCGAAGTTCAGGCCAGTGGGTCTCATCGTAGAGGGGGTGAGCCGAATCGTCTCCCTCTGGGAAGGTGCAAAATCCTCCAAAGACGGCGCGCGCAGCCGAACCAGAACCCTCTCGTGCCAACCGAGATGCGAGAGCTAGATCGATACCCTCTCCTTTTTTGTCTCGACCTAGGTATCGATTTAAAGCGGATAATGCGGCTAACGTACTCGCTGCTCCTCCACTCGAAGAACTCGCTAGTCCAGCGGAACTGGCAAAATCGTTGTGGCTCTCAATTTGTAGAGAGCAAGAGAATCCAAGGACGGAGTCTAAGTAGAAGAGGAGGGGCGTGAGCGACTCTGGCGAGTGGTCTTTTCCGTCGATGCGCAGAGTACTCTCCCCCCCCCGCAAGAGGAAGAGAGAACTCTTGGTCGTGAGTCCGTCTAGCGATACGCCAAGACTGCTGGTCGCTGGTCGATTGGTGTTTTCAAAGGGGGAGTTCTGCGGACTCTCTTGTCGGGGAAGATCTTTTTTTCCCCAATATTTAATAAGGGCTAGGTTGGGGTTTGTTTCGACCTCTGCTTCTGCGAGTACTTCTCCGGACATTCTCACTCATCCTCTCTACGATATAAAACGGTTGTTCAAATAGCTCGTTAGATCTTTTTCGTCACACCCATGACTTGTTATGGCGTCACGAGCTGTTATGACATCTTTAAAATATTCATTTTGCGCCGTGGTAAATCTTGATCAAATTCGTCTTGGACAAATTGGTCTTGTCAAATTCGGTTGCCAGCTCTTTGAGTTAGCGAAAACGTCTCTGGTATTTTCTGAAACTGAATTTTTAGAGGTAATCTCAAAATATTCTTTCAAGATATTCACCCAGTTGGTTAAAAAGGGTATTTTCTTTTAAATATACCTATTATTCTATTCCATTCACACTCTTTTCATAAAAATGGCTAACCTACGGTAGGCAAGAGAGTGAGAAGTCAAAAAAAATGAGAGAACAAATTCTTCGAACAAATAACTGGTTGGATCTTTTTTAAACCTCTCTAGACGGAGTCACGAAAGGGTACCTCTAAAAAGTCGATTTCAGAAAAGATCGAGTTAGAATTGAAAAAGGGTTTTTTAGAGGTGCCCAAAAGACTTTTTGAGAGAAAAGTAGAGAAAACGTGTTGAGAATTTAACAGATTTGGGAGAGAGCTGACATCCCATTTCTAGGAGAGTTCAAGGGATTAGTCTCATTGAAAAGGAGATTTTTGTGAGAACATTTTATCACCATCGCCATTACCATCACCGTTCTTTATTCTATACCATTTTTTTTCTACCTCTCTCTCTCTTCTCTCTCGAAGCACATCCACTCGAAGAGGAGACTCACAACCGTACGGTTGAGGTTGTTGGCTATCTCAATCCCTCCTCTTCGCTTCTCATTCTCTCCCCCTTTCAAGGCAGGGTGGCGAGTATCTACGTCAAGGAAGGGGATAAAGTTAAGCGAGGAACTAGGCTCTTTAGCGTCGTTAAAATAAACCAAGTGGGAACTTTTAATCAGAATACGGTATACGCCCCCACCTCTGGGTATATCAGCCAAATTCCCATCGAAATAAACCAAGAGGTCGCCGCCTCGACGCCGATTCTCTCTCTTATCAAATTGGAATACCTGAAGATTCAGTCTACTCTCAGCGACAAAGACGCTTTTCTTATCGATACAAAATCCCCTTCAGAGGTCGATGCGGAGAATGAAATACTGGAGGGAACCGTCGCGATTCGTCCCCTTGAGCCAGATTATGAGACGGGCCTCTTCCCTGTCGAAATTCATTTCCCACTAAAGAGTGTGAATGAGGCGACTCGATGGCTCGGACGTTTTGTGACAGCGAAGATAAAAACCAACTCAACGACCGGCTATTTTGTGAAGAATAGTGCGATTGTTCAACAGGGAGTTGGTCCCTCCGTCTGGACAGTGAATGAGGATAACGTTCTTCTCTTGAGTTCGATTATCCCCGTAGCGATCTACGGAGATATGACTCTCTTAAAAGAGAGACCCGAAGGGGTTAGTTATCTGGTGGGAGATACGGGAACTTTAAGAGAGGGTGAAACCTTTAATCCCAAAGGAAAAGAGAGAGAGAAGAAGCGCGGTGGCGGTGGCGGTGGAGGCAAAGGTGGTGGAGGCAAAAGGTAGGATTTTTCTCCTTACGGAGACTATTTTTTTGTTATCTTTTGAGATCCGATTTATAGAGGCGTCTTTTAAAAGTCTCCTTTGGGAAGGAATTCTAAAATGAAATTTTTTTTTGAGAAAAAAGAACCTTTTTTTCTCCTTCTTCTCCTTCTTTTACTCGGGGGAATCTACTCACTTTCCCAAATTTCAACTCAACTCTATCCGCAAACGGAGCAACCGCGGCTCTTTCTCCGATTCACTCACCAAGGTGTTGGAGCCCAAGATTTCTACAACGACTGGGCGGAGAAGATTGAGACTGAGATATCGGCTCTCGACGAACTAGAGACCTATTACATTACCTATGGCCCAGAGAGAACGGTGGGTCGTCTCTATTTCAACTGGAACTCAAACAGAGATGAGGCGGAGTCAGGGGTTCAAACCCTCGTCAATAATTTAGAGAATCTTCTCCCCGAAGATTATAGTGTTCGTTCGTATTTTTCTGATGGAACGGATGCTGGCTACATCTGGTCGAGCGTCGCCTCCGAAAAGGAGTCTCCCAACCTCGTCTATTCTCGATTAAAACAGGTCTTTCTTCCCCTCTTGAGAAGTGAGTTGGGGGATGAGGTAGAGGATATCTGGCTCTCAGCGGTCGAGCAACTTGAGGTAGAGGTGACCCTCAACCACCAAAAGATGTTACAGAACAAAATCTCTATTCTTGAGGTACAGAGTGCCTTTTCTAAGGGATACCTTCCCTCGCCTCTGGGAACTCTGGAGACAGAGGATGAGGACTACACCCTTCGCTTACAGGGAGACGTTGAGGCGGTTCAGGAAATCGGTGAACTCTTGATCGCACAGCGTGGCGATTTCTACGTTCGTTTGAAGGATATCGCTCAAGTCGATTTTCTCTACGCCCCAGGAAGGAGTATTTTGGCACGGAATGGAGAACAGGTTCTCTCTCTTTACGTCTCGCCAGCCGATGGTGCTAATATTCGTGAATTGGCAGAAAGAACGAAGACTCTTTTTGAGCAACTCGTGAAAGAGGAGAAATTACCCGAGGATTATCGCTATCTTGCGATGATAGACCCAGGAGAGTTTATCGATACGGCTATCGATGGAATCCTCTTCTCGGGTCTCTTAGGGGCTATCCTTGCTATTATTATCGTTCTCTTTACCTTGGGCGAGTGGCGAAATACTCTCTTGATCGCCCTCTCTCTCCCCTGTTCTATTATTCTCAGCTTCTGGTTGATGCGTGCCTCTGGTATTACCATAAACCTCATCTCTCTAGGAGGGATGGCTCTGGCTATCGGAATGATAGTCGACGCTTCGATCGTTGTGATTGAAAATATAGATCGACATTTAAAGATGGTCGATCACCTACAGAAAGGAGAGAAACGATCGATTATTATTGAGGCGGTTAGGGAGGTTATCCCCTCTATCGTCGTCTCGACGCTGACCTCTATCCTTGTCTTTGCCCCCCTCGTCTTCACAGCCCCCCTCTCAAATGCGATCTTGGGTGAACAGGCACTGACGGTTATTTTTACTCTCTGTCTCTCTCTTCTCGTCTCTCTTCTCTTTATTCCCCTTTTTAGTGATTCTCTGAGTACCATTCGCCAAAACCGTGAAGAGACAAAACTTCACCAGCTAACCCATTGGGTAGGGTATATTGAGAGATTGTATGAGCGCCTTTTGGAGCGATTACTACTCAGTAAAAAAAGACAGGCTCTCTTTGTGGGACTCTTTGTTCTCGCTCTCATTCTCTCTTCTCTCTTTCTCTTGCCTCGAATCAAACAGGAACTCTTACCCGCCCCCAACGGAGATCTTCTCTATTTAGTTGTCGATTATACCGAGGAGTTTGAGAAGAGAGAACTCTTAGAAGAGAAGGCCCCCGATGTCGATAAAAAGGTTCGTGCTATCTTGGAAAAGGATCTCTTAAAGTTGCCCGATGCTCCCGAGGGGGTTACCTTTTGGACGATTTACGATGGTCGCATGACTCTCTACTATCGACTGAAGAGTGAAAAACTCGTCCCCAGTCGAGTCGAAGCGTTAGAGGCTATCTTTGAAGACACAGACACTGAGAGTTATACCGTTAAGAGTTGGGATCCCGCCGCCCTTCCTCTGCCTACGAATTTTGATCTAGATATTCGGTTGAATCCGCAGAGTGATGAAGAGGGGATTCGCCTTTTAGCTGAAATTAACGAAAAGTTGAACGAAGATCCTCGGGTGCTTCGAACGTACGTCGATCCGTGGCCGTTGACCTACAATCAAGAACTCATCTTTACCCCACGTAAAAAACAGATCGAAGGATTGGGAACGAATCAAGCGAATCTGGAGCAAAAGATTGTACGTATCTTTAGAGGGACATCCAAACTGGAATTTACTATCGAGGATGATGTGATCGAGATAAGTGCCGAGTATCCTGAGGATATGTTAGATAATCAGGAGAAGTTGGAAAATTTTATTCTTTCGGTGAATGGAGAGTATGTCCCGATCAAACACCTCTTTGATATCTCTCGGAAGAGCTCCATCAGCGGACTCTATACAGAAGACGGCGAGAAAAAATTTCGTCTGCGTCTGCGGTTAAAATCGACCATTCGTCTTCCTCGACCAGAGAGTGAGTCGACGGGAGAGTCGAAGAATTCACAAAAAGAGAGCTCTCCAAAAGAGAATTCACCAAAAGAGAATTCACCAAAAGAGAGTTCGCCCCCGATTCGAACAAAGAAGCTCGATAGCAAGGAGAAGAAGGAGATCGCCGAGGAGTTAAAGGTAATGTTGTCGGAATTCGCACCCTCTGGCATTCTCACTTTTCCCGATCCGAATCCCGATACGACGGCGGCGATTCGATCGCTTTCTTTCAGTCTTATCCTCTCTATTTTACTTATCTTCCTCCTGCTCTCTTTTCAGTTTGGAAATCTTAAAGAGCCTCTGATCGTCCTCATCACGATTCCCTCCGCTCTGATGGGGGTAATTATCAGCTTATGGGTTTTTCACTCTAGCGTTAGCCTAAACTCTCTCTTGGGCTCTATTCTCCTCGTTGGAGTCGCCGTCAATAACGCCATTATTATTCTCGATTTTTACCGCGTGCTGATAGAGAAGGAAAACCCCGAAGAACGCGATCTAGAACAGCACAAAGTCCAGACTCTTTTAACGTGTGCGAATCTACGATTTAAGCCGATTTTAATTACGACGTTAACGACGATATTGGGAATGCTTCCGATGGCGATTGGGTTGGGGAGTGGTTCGAGTATCGTGCAACCGCTGGGGATTGCGGTCTCGGGAGGACTCTTTTTCTCGACACTTCTCTCTCTGTTTCTCGTTCCTTTGGCTATCTTCTACCTTGGAACCTCTTCCTCAAAGAAGGAGACGGCGAAAAAATAGGGGGTAGAGTAG
>CAZATZ010000053.1:6714-9256 GCA_964488175.1 uncultured Spirochaetales bacterium | reverse complement strand
TAAAAAAGATCGAGTTAGAAATGAAAAAGAGTTTTTTAGAGATGCCCAAAAGTGAGAAAACCTTGCTTTTAATCACTTGGACTGTATAATTAATCGCAATAAAAACGAGGAAATGGAGAGAAATGGATGCACGTATCACAGGCAGAGGCACAGGCGGAATTTAAAGGGGGAGAACTTTTTGAGATATCGGTCGGGCAGAAAAAATTCACCCTAGAGGATCACGGAAAAGCGGAGAGTTCGCTTAGCGAACCGACACAGATCCTTTTAACCGCACTTTTAGGATGCGCTGGAATCAGCTTGGTCGCCCTTCTCAATAAACGAGAGATCCCCTTCGATTCGCTCTCTCTGAAAACAGAGGCGGTCTACGCCCAGAGACGACCTCAGGTCTTTGAGCGAGGCGACCTCTCGTTCTATTTAACGGGGGTCTTTCCCGCCGAGGGGAGTGAACTGCGAGAGAAAGCGTTTCGAGACCTGCAATCGAGGGTTTGCCTCGTCGGTATTATGTTAGACAAAAGCTTTCCCATCACCCTACACTACTACCTAAACGGAGAAGAGACCTTGACTCTTCCCTCGAGAAATGCGACGTGATACAGAGAGAGAGTAACCCACCTTCTGGGTCGGATATCGGCTCAAATCGTATCGGTCTCAATGTCGATCTAAATGTCGAGCTGGGAATCGATCCGAATATTGATAAAAATACTCCCATCGCTGTTCTCCTCTCGGGAGGCGTTGACAGCTCCGTAGCACTGGGACTTTTGTGGGAGAAGGGATTTCGCAACCTTCACGCCTTCTACCTCAAGATTTGGTTGGAGGAGGAGTTGCACTCACTGGGGGAGTGTCCTTGGCAAGAGGATACCGATTTCGCCGCAGCCGTGTGTCAGCAGTTCAACGTCCCCTTTGATATTTTACCTTTTCAACAAGAGTATTACGATCAAGTCGTAGAATACGCCATCAGAGAGTTGAGAGAGGGAAGGACTCCGAGTCCCGATCTCTTCTGCAATCAAATGATTAAGTTTGGTGCTTTTTTCCAAAAAATATCGGATAGCTTTAGATATATTGCGACTGGTCATTACGCACAAATTCGAAAGGTTAGCGAGGAGGATCCAGGGAGAGTACATCTTTATCGAGGGGTTGATCCGATAAAAGATCAGACCTATTTTCTCTCTCAACTGAGCCAATCTCAACTTCAGAGAGTTCTCTTTCCTCTGGGGGGACTCTCAAAAAAGAGAGTCCGTGAATTGGCCTCTCTCCTTCAGCTCCCCAACCAGAAGAGAAAGGATAGCCAAGGAATCTGTTTTCTCGGTAAGATTAACTACCCCGATTTTATTCGCCACTACTTGGGGGAGAGTCTCGGGGAGATTATCGATGAAGAGAGTGGAGCTGTCTTGGGAGAGCATAAGGGGTTCTGGTTTCATACAATCGGTCAACGACAAGGACTAGGTCTCGGCGGAGGGCCGTGGTACGTTACCCACAAAGAGAGAGAGAGTAACCGAATCTACGTCTCACGAAAATCGTCTGAAATCCGTGGAATCGATAAATTTTATGCGATTCATAGTAATTGGATACAGGACACTCCCCCCTTGTCGGTCTCCTCTCTTGATGTTAAAGTACGACACGGAGAGAGACTTCACGGGTGTCAGATAACCCAAGAGCGAGAAAACCGATTTGAGGTAACGATTTCTCCGCCAGATGGTGGAATTGCCTCGGGACAATTCGTTGTCTATTACGATGGAGAAGAGTGTCTAGGAGGGAGCCAAATCGAATTGATAAATCGTTCATTTTCTTAAGATTTACCAAAAATCGCCTCAGAACTCTTACAAGAGGAGGTTTGAGAGAGAATGAAGCTGAGAAGAGACCCCCGTATTTGATGAGAGGGTACCTCTAAAAGATCGAGTTCAGAAATGAAAAAGAGTTTTTTAGAGACCCCCAAGAGAGAAGAGGTGTATGGAGAGAATAGATGGAACGACGATCGCTGTCGTCCGAAGAGGAAATGAAGTCGCCATGGCTGGAGATGGTCAAGTCACCATGGGAGAGTCGGTCATTATGAAGGGGAATGCGTGTAAGATTCGCCGTATCCATAACAACGAGGTTCTCTGCGGATTTGCTGGCGCGACCGCCGACGCCTTTACCCTTGTCGAGAGATTTGAGGGAAAGCTCAAAAAATATCAAGGGGATATTATGAGATCTGCGGTCGAACTCGCTCGCGATTGGCGTACCGATAAGATGTTACGACGGCTGGAGGCGATGCTTCTTGTGGCCGATAAGAAGAACACCCTCCTCTTATCGGGAACGGGGGATGTCATCGAGCCGGAACGGGATGTCATCGCCATTGGGAGTGGGGGGAATTTTGCCTACGCGGCGGCTTGGGCTCTCTGTGAAAATACCGATCTTTTAGCGAGTGAAATCGCACGGAAATCTTTAGAGATCGCTGCGGGGATCTGCGTCTTTACCAACGATAAAATTCTTGTTGAGTCACTGGGTGAGGTCGCCGTCGATTGAGGGAAGATCCTTTAAGAGTACTCTCCAACCCCAATCAGAATCA
>CAZATZ010000053.1:1724-6614 GCA_964488175.1 uncultured Spirochaetales bacterium | reverse complement strand
GCAAAAGAGGAGAAGAAGATCGTAAGGGTAGAATCTGCGATTGAATAAAAGGTGAACCGCCCCCTTCGCTCGGCAATAATGAGGTTACTCTCTTCTAATGCCCGTAACTGCTGGGAGATTAACGGCTGTGAGAGTCCCAACGCTTGTCTTAACTCGCTAGCATTGAAAGAGTCAAAAGAGAGAATCCACACCATAAAAAATCGATCAAAATGGGAGATGTAGTGGTAGAGCCTCCTGCGTCCAAGAAAGATAGCTTGATTTTTGGGAGAACGGTGAAAGTCAAAAAAGCGAGCGATCCTCTCGTCACGAGAGAGCGTCGGATCATCCAATCTTCCTTCCTTGTCGTATTTAAAGGTTTCATAGAGTTCTTCATACACCTCGTCGGGATAAAGAGCCCCTTCAATCGTGTAGAGTATTTTTCCATTTTCAATCTTCTCTCGGCAGATGTCTAAAGATTTCACATCGTGGACCATCTTTTTCATATCGCTCTCAGAGAGTCCAAAAATATGAATTAACTCGTCTAAAGAGAGGGGCATGACGTGGATAAAAAGCAGGAAAAATCGAACATCGGGTGAATGGATTCCTCTTAGAAAGTCGAGGACACTTTCGATCTCATCTCTTTTTTTTGAGTTTTCCTTCCGCCAGAGGGGAAGTGATTCTTCGAAGAAGGCGATAGTTTTTTCTCTTTTTGTCATTTTAGATCGATTAACTCCTTTGCGGTAGTGTGTATTTTCTTTAAAAAAGAGACCCTCTGCATGATTGCGACAAGAATCGCCTTAACAGAGGGGTCGCGCAAGACGTAATAGACACGCTTTCCCTCTTTGTGACTCTGCAAAAAATGCAATTTCTCTAAGGACTTCAGGTGTTTTGAGACTAATTGTTGAGAGACTTGGAGTATCGTCTGATACTCGCTAACGCTAAAGGTTCCAAAGACAGAGACCCAGAGGGCGATTGATTTTTTTGGATGAGTCAAAAGAGTAAACAGAGCGACTCTTCCTCTTACGATCGCTTGATTCGTAGAGTCTTTATAGACGGCTCTTAACTGCCGAAGAAAATCATCCCTCGGCTCCAACTCCATCGCCTGTAACTTCTCCTCTTCCTCCATAAAAAAAAATTTTTCTGTAATATCACGTAGTTTATAGGTCGTATCACCCGCTAGCGAGTAGTGTAAATTACTACTCTTGTCTTTCTCCTTAACGACCTTCTCCTTTACGATACCGATTACCTTTAACTCCTCCAAATGTGTAAAAAGAACACTCTCTTTTTTTTGGGTAATTTCGTGGAGTTCTTGGAGAATAAGGGGGGTATAGGAGAGAAAATACAAGATAAAAAGAGAGTCGGAGTTGGTGAGTGCTGCTATCCTAGGATCAGGAATGAAGTTAGAACTACCATTCTTTTCTTGATCCAGCGTCACTTTTTTAAAATATTGAACGACTTTCGCCTTCATCTCATCGGTATCTTTAGCAGAGGACATTTTTAAAAACCTTTTCTATTTCTAACTTATATCTAACTTGTCGTTTGGTTAAACTCCGTTTTCAATCTCTTGACTTAGCAAAAAATATCTTAGTTTTTTTCTGGTCATTTTCTAAAAAGCACCTCTAAAATTAACTTTTCAGAGGCCCCTTATTATCAATTATGCGTCAATCATGTGTCAACTATGCGTCAATCACGTCAATCATATCTTAGTCAATTTCTCTTGTATTCCATTCCTAAAATGAAAATAAGGGTAGAAATTGGCAGCATTTTGTCTTAATCTGTGTCTCGATCACTTGTTTTGCATTCGTTTTGAAAAAAAATTATAATTAAATAAAGACTTTAATTCAATAACTACCTAAAACTTGTCTATATCTTAATCAAAATAGACACTATTGCAAGAATACTTTTTACATTTTCTCTATTTTCGTCAAATAATAGTGGAAAATTTTATTAAAAATAGATTTTAATTGTATAATTTTCACTAATGTACATTTCTTTGAAAGTACATTTTTACGTCTGTTCGAGGAGTTCGGTAAGCCGTTTACCTCTCAAAAATCCTTTTTGAAATGGGGAATAACACGGTTGGGAAATCTACTCTTGTACTTGATTTAACAGAGCTAGAATTTGATAGAATTGGTAGACTTTAAAAGGTGAAACGATGGGACAAAAGATTAAACCCTCTCTTTTAAGAGAGAGAAAGGGTCTCTCGGCACTTCTCTCTCTCTTAGTTCTTTTTTTAGGGGGAGCTTACTGGAGTGATAAAGATCTCTTTGTGGGAGATCTGGAATTAACCTCTCTGAAGCCGAGTCGATTAACGGAGGCTCAAGACGCCGATCTAGGGAAGACCCTCAATACCCTTCTTCTCTCCTTGGAAGAGAGAGAACTCTATCGAACCGTTGATCGATTTCTCCTCGATGTGCAGAGAGCCAATAGTCTAGAGAGGTATTTTGATGAGGAGTGGAGAGAGGTTCTTACCCTTTTGATCGTTGGCAGAGAGGGGGAGATATTACCGATTGACCACTGGTACTTGGGGGAGTTTGAAGAGATGGGCGATACGAGGATTATCCCTCTAAAAATCATCCATGCGAAGAGAGTCGAGTCTAAAGAGAGTTCGAGAGAGTTTTCTATCGGTTATCTTATTTGGAAGAGAGTGGGAGAATCCGACTCTCTGCAGTGGAAGCTAACGGGTTGGGAGATAGATCTTCGAGAACCTCTTGCTAGCCTACCAGAAGAAGAGTCTCTTTTTGAGGCGGAAGAAGATCTCTCTTTGGACCAAATTTCTAATGAATAAAACGACCCTCTCTTATCAAGTACTCTTTCTCATTTTTCTTCTCTCGTACCCTATGACAGCCGCCGAAAAAAGGGTGAAAGAGGGAGAAGCACCTCAAGATAATACCTCAGAAAACCGACTCAGTTCACAGGATCGCAGAACGCTTGAAGCGGTCAATAAATTTATCGACGAAGAGGAGTACGAGAAGGGCGAGGAGCTACTATCCCCTCTCTTAAAGAAGAACCCCGATTCTTCAGAGATCCAAGAGGTTGATCAGAAGTTGAAGGCGTTTGCCCAGCTGGAAAAACAGGTGGCTGCCAAAAAGACTAAGCCCGGAGAGGAGCCTGAACAGGGGGAGGATGCGATAACGATTACCCCGACCCCCGGTATCGTACTTGAAGAGCCAATTGTCGAGAATCGAAGTCTCGAGAACCGTGAATCTCTTCCTAACTTAATCGTCGAACTGGAGGGGGGGCAGGCTTTTTTTCGTGATAAAGGAAGTGATCCTCTTATCGACGTTGGATTTGATCTGCTCTATTTTTTCCCCTTTTTTAAAGATAGCTTCGGAGTTAGATTAGACGTTGAGGCCTTAGTTGATCCAAATAATAGAAATACCTCCCCTCCCGATAGTGTGAACGAAAATCTCCTTGAAGGACTCCATCTCTTCTCAACCAATATCTCCTTTCTTGGTGTGATTAAGACCCAAATTTTTAAGCGAAAAGGATTAAGCACTGAGATACAACTCGCCTTTGGTGTCGGGGTTCTGATTACCCCTTTCTACGTCGACACGTCGGGTAAAAACCAAGTTGTCCCTTTTGAATTTGAAATCATGCTCGCAGATCCCATCTTTGGTCGATTTATTCCCGGAGATTTTTTCCAACATTTAAACTTCTTCGGGCACTATCGTGTCATGGCGTTTAGTACCACTCTAGGAAATCAACCTCCTTTCCAATTTGGAGCTGGTCTAGAGTATCGATTTCCGCATCTTCGCATAAAAGCGAGCTTTATACAGAGAAACTTCCCCCTACTGGAGGCGTTGACGATTCTTCAAGGGTATACGCTCTCTCTCGCTTTAACGTATTAGGTGTAGGTGAAAGGTACCGATCGCAACAGACGTAAAAAAAATGAACGGTTGAAATCCAAAAGAGAGGAAAGAGTGTCACTTCATCTATCTAAAGAAATTTCTAACGCAAAACTTCTCTGTCGTCCTCAAGTTCGATTGGCGGAGTATACGACGTTTCGTCTGGGGGGAGAGGCGGAGTTTTTCGTCGAGGTGAGAAGTGACGAAGAGCTTCTTCAGTGGTATACATTTATCCGAGAGAGAGAGCTTCCTTTCTTGGTTTTAGGAGGGGGCGCCAACCTCTTGATCCACGATCGAGGGGTTGAGGGTGTCACACTTTTTTTAGGGGGTCTAAATCGGATTGAACGCAAAAAAGAGGGGGGGCAAGAGTTTTTGATCGCAGAGGCGGGAGCGTCGGTCAAAGATTGTAGCGAGAGGGCATCGGAGTGGGGGTTAGGCGGACTCGATTTTATTTATGGAATGCCCGGTACGATAGGAGGAGCTGTCTATATGAATGCTCGCTGCTACGGGAGCGAGATCTCCGATATCTTTGCGTGGGCGGATTATTTGACCCCCGAGGGAAGAGGGGAACGCCTCTCATTTGATCGAAGTGATTGGGAGTACAAAAAGAGTCCTTTTCAAAGATCTGGATCGATTATCACAAGAGTCGCCCTCCGTCTCTCCGCCAAAGATCCGATTCAAATTCGTCAGACGATGGAAAAAAACCTGAGAGATAGAGAGGCGAAGGGACACTTTCTCTTTCCTTGTGGTGGCTCTTTTTTTAAAAACAATCGGGATTTTGGGGAGCCTAGTGGCGTCTTGATCGATCGTTGTGGTTGGCGTGGTTCACGGTTGGGGGGAGCGGGTGTTCTTAAAGAGCATGCGAATTTTCTCATCAATTTGAACAAGGCGAGGGCTATCGAGGTCGATGAGTTGGCCACCAAGATCGAGAAAGATGTAAAAAACCGCTTTGGATTTGAGTTAGAGAGAGAGGTTCAATTAATTGGATTTTAATTTTTTCAAGATTTGCATTTTTAAACATCACTCTCGGAGATCTCTCTTCTCAAGATTGAATAGGAGTCTT
>CAZATZ010000053.1:0-1624 GCA_964488175.1 uncultured Spirochaetales bacterium | reverse complement strand
CATTTTTAAACATCACTCTCGGAGATCTCTCTTCTCAAGATTGAATAGGAGTCTTGCATGGAACCCTTTACCGTCTCTCATCGACGATCAATCCTCTTTTTAACGAGTCTGCTCGGTTTTCTCCCCGCCATTCTCTATCTCTGGCTAGTCAGTGAGAAAGGGGCGTTGGTTCCTCTGGATATCTGGCTGACAGCCGTCTACTCGATCTCAATTCTTGTCGTGAATTTAATCTCTTTAAAACGTCCCTATTTACGTGTCAAACGATCAGAACTCTGGATATACCACAGCTATGCGAGTCGTCCTCAGGTCGTTGATTGGCAAAAAATCCACTCATTTACGGAGCTTTCACGTAACCGATGGAGAATTGAACTGAGTGAAGAGACGATCATCTTCTATCTCGCACCCAAAAAAAGAGAGGTCTTTCTTCTTCTCTTTAGAGAGTTTCATATTCCTTTTCTTGAGAGTTCTGAGAAACCCGTTTAAAAGAGAGGGTACCTCTAAAAGTCGATTCAAAAAAATGTCGCTATGTCAAAGAGATCGAGTTAAAGAGAATTAACCCTCTGAACTCTCTTACTTAGCTCCTCGAGATAGCAGAAAATATCATCGTCAAAATGACCTTGTGAGAGCGAGTCGTGGAGAAAAAATCGTTCGTCGCTTTCATGTCCCGCCATATATCCGACGTTGTTGATCTCTCTTTTTCGGACATACTCTTCATAGGATTTTATCCAGTAGTGGTTGATGCGAAGTACTTTGTCGGGCCAGTGCATCTTTTTGAAAAGAGCTATTTGGTAGAGGGAGTAGTGGACGCTCTGATGGGGGACTCTCTTAAGAAACCGAGCGTTGACGAGTGATTTTACGTGGTTTGGTCGCTCTCCACGGGTTGTAAAGTTGGGGATGACTAACCCCTCAGGACGAGAGCGATGCGCGTTTGAGCCAAAGGGATACATAGGAATCACCAGCCCCATGACTCGGTTGGCGTCGAGTTTTTGGAGGTAATCGATAATCCGTGAAAATCCAGACTCCTTTCTAGGGAAAACGAATTCATCGACGTCGACGATGAGTGTCCAAGTGCAGTTGTGACGGTAACGCAGGGCAAAATCCCCGTACGCCATGTCTTGAATACTGAGCGTCTCCTCGTCGTGAACATCTTTGAGTCCCTTCATATCTGGAAAGGGAATGAGAGAGACCTCACCGCTCTCTAAGTACGGGGCGAGTACCCTCTTGGTCGGTTCATCATCTCCGTTATCGTAGAGAAAGAAGTGATCGACACCCATCATCTTGTGAAACTCGATCCACTCGACAAGGTAGAGATCTTCTCCCCGAATAATTGCGAGAAGGCTGAGAAATGAGGGCTTAGGGAGATCTAACGCCTCTGAAGAGAGTCCGTTGGATTCTCGTAGACGAAACGCTTTTTGAGTACGCCCCGAAATCTTCTTTTTATCGCGGCTCTGCTTTAAGGCGGTGTAGAGGACGGGAAAGTATCGCTGTCCTAGCTCTTTTAACTCCATTTCAACTCCATAAACTCTTCCTTCATTTTGGTATTATTTCTCTCAGAAACTCTCTCTTTCTCCCCCTCTTCTAAGAGGTTTTTAGAGAGAGCTTAGGGAAAGAGGGGGATTTGAGA
>CAZATZ010000052.1:0-9283 GCA_964488175.1 uncultured Spirochaetales bacterium | reverse complement strand
CGGCACTAGTCCCTGAAACTAGCGTGTCTACCAATTCCACCACTTGGGCATTTGAAAATAACTAATCCAAAAAATGCTAAATTTTAAGAGAACCTTTAAGTTTTCGTATACTTGGTAAAGTCAGCTCTCTCGGTGACAACTTTCTCAATTAAGTTGTAGGTCAAAGCCTCTTCAGCGTTGAGCCAGTAGTCGCGGTCGGTATTTTTCTCGACCTCCTCGACGGTATGGTCTGTGGCGTCGGCGATCAGTTGGTTCAACTTTTTGCGCAATTTCTCCAACTCTTCGGCGTGAATCTCTATCTCGATACTAACCCCACGAATTCCACTAAGTGGTTGGTGAAGAAGGTAGCGGGAATTAGAAAATCCCAACCTCTGTTTTTGAGGGACAGCGAGTAAAATTAACGCAGCAGCACTCGCAACCAACCCCATTCCAATCAGATAAACCTTTGGTTGAACAAAGCGAATCGCATCGTAAATCGCAAACCCAGCGTCGACATCTCCGCCCGGAGAATCGATGAAGAGAGAGATCGGATCGTCACTCTCCGCCTCTAGCATAAAAAGTTGTTTGACGATCTTCTCAGAGAGCTCTTTGTTGACCTCTCCGCAGAGCAAAATGGTTCTCGTCTTAACGAGAGACTTCAAAAACATATCAGGCTCTGGTAATTTGATCTTAGCACTCTCTTCGGCCATGTAAAAACCCCACATTTTATCTATTGAATCTCTCTTAAAACTCGATTTCAGAAAATGAAAAAGATGATGTTTTAGAGACACCTCTACTGTCTATTGTAATCTTACACCCTTATCTCGTAGCGTTGGTCGAGATAAAATACGATTGAGATTTATCATACTCTAGTAAAAGAGAAAAAAAAAGAGGGGTACCTCTAAAAAGTCGATTTCAGAAAATAACGAAGATATTTTTTGTCCAGTCAAGAAACTGAAAACGGAGTTTCGCCAAGATTTAGCATGACGCTAAATGAGTATTTCAGTGACGTAGAATTAACAGAAAAGATCGAGTTAGAGATGAAAAAGGGTTTTTTTAGAGTACCCCTTAGAACTCTCTTTGAAGTCTCAGAAGATAAATTCTTAAAAAGTCTAGAACCCGAGCTCTAACCTCTGTATAATTTCTGCCGATGGACAAGACAAAAGAAAAGACAGCAGAAGAGAGTATTACCAAAGATAACATCTTAAAAGAGAGTTCTCACTGGGCCGATATCTGGTCTGGGAAGATTCTCCGAGAACGATCTAATCAAGAGGTGTACACCTGTGCCGCAGGGATCACCCCCTCGGGAACCGTTCACATCGGAAACTTTCGAGAGATTATCTCCGTCGCCCTTGTCGTTCGCGCCCTCCAAGAGAGGGGGAAAAATGTCCGCTTTATCTACTCTTGGGACGACTATGACGTCTTTCGAAAAGTCCCCCAAAACATGCCACAACAAGATCTTTTAGCCAAACATCTCCGCTACCCGATCACACAAGTTCCCGACGTCTTCGGTGAGCATGAGAGCTACGCCGCCCGCAACGAGGCGGAGGTGATGGCTCAGTTACCGATCGTAGGAATCTTTCCCGAATACATCTATCAAAGTCGAGAGTATCAGAGTTCCCGTTACGCCGAAGGGATACGAACCGCTCTCCAGAAAAAAGAGTTAATTCGTCGTCAACTCAACGAATTCCGTAAAGAAGATCTCCCCTCTGATTGGTTCCCCGTCTCCGTTTTCTGTACACAGTGTCATCGAGATACGACGACCGTTGACGGCTCTGATGGGGAGTACGAAGTCCAATACCACTGTGAGTGTGGCAATCAAGAGAGTCTCGACCTTCGTAAAACAGGGGCGGTAAAACTCCCTTGGCGAATCGACTGGCCGATGCGTTGGAGAGAGGAGAGCGTCGACTTTGAACCCGCTGGTAAGGATCATCACAGCGAAGGGGGTTCTTTTGATACGGCGCGAAAGACGGCCAAAGAGATCTTCGGATACGACGCTCCTCTCACTTTTCAGTACGACTTTGTCCGCATCAAAGGGGGAACGGGAAAGATATCCTCCTCACTCGGCGAGGTGATCTCTCTCAAAGACGTTCTCGCCGTCTACGAACCCGAGGTTATGCTGACTTTCTTTAGCGGGACACGTCCCAACTCGGAGTTTGCCATCTCCTTCGACCTCGACGTCATCAAAAACTACGAAGAGTACGACAAGCTTGAGAGAGAGTATTACAACCCTCCTACGAGTGAAAAAGCGTTAAAAAAATGGTATAAACGGGCTCGTATTTATGAGCTAAGCCAAGTCGTCTCGAGAGAGAAAATTCCCTCCCAAGAGCCGTTTCAGATCGCATTTCGTCACCTCTGCACTCTGATACAGATCCATGACGGTGATTTTGAGCGGGTCTGGCAAGAGTACGGAAATACGGTTGAGAGTGATAAAAAGCGGTTGAAAAGACGGGCTGATTGCGTCCTCTTCTGGTTAAAGCACTTCGCCGATGAGGAGTTCTGTCTCAAAGTTCGAAGCTCAGAAGACGCTCCCCTCTCTCTCCTCCCCCAAGAGCGTGAGATTCTTGAGGTTGTCGAAAAGAGACTCTCCGAACTCCCCGAAGAGGTGGAAGAGAGCGATCTAAACACGACTCTCTATGCGATTCTTCATGAATTTAAACAAGAACCCAAGGTCTTTTTCTCCCTGATCTATCGCGCCCTCATCAACAAGGAGAAAGGCCCCAAAATAACCTCTTTCATCAAACAGATCGGGCTCTCTCGAACCCTCTCTGTTCTTCGAGAAGGACTTACCTCTGTCTAATCGTCCCCGACTCTTAATCTTCCTCTCTCTCTCCTTTCTTTCCTCACTCTTTGTGAGTTGTCAAAAAGAAGAGATTCAGAGAGGAAAATTTAACGAACCAGCTTTCTTCTTCAACTTTTCTTTGGATGATCTATTTGTAGAAGAGCGAGGATTTGCTCCCGAAGTACGCGTGGCGGGAAATCTTCTCTTTCTGGTCGACTTAAACAATCAAGCCATCTTTGGTTACACGCTCTTTGGCGATCTGATTGGGATATGGATCCCAGAAAAAAAGTTAGACAACTGGTCGGAGACCGGATTAAAAGAGGAGTTTCAAAATTCTCGCTTAGTGAAACCCCTCCCTCTCTCCCTCTTTTTTGATGTCGTTGTTCATAACGATTCGCTTCTTATTGTCACGAGTGAAAAACTAGAGTCTATCTCAAAAAACGGTTCGAAAGTCTACCAAGAGGATTTGATAATCAAAGAGTTTGACTTTGACGGAAATTTTCTAAAAGACTTTCCTCGTAAATTTAGAATCAACGAGGAAGATTATATCGATAAGATTCTCTCTCTCTTTGGACGAGATCTCTTTGTCTCTTTTGAGAATGAGAGGGGATTTAACCTCTTTTGGTTTAATGAACTAGATCAAAAGGGAGAAGAGTATTTCTTCGCAAAGACGATGCTTCCACCACAATCTCCCTACACAACAGAGGGGGCTATCTTTTTGTGGGAGATCTTAGGACTTGAGAGCGAAGGGAGTGAGTCGATCTTATTAAAAGGAATTGTCCTGAGAGAAGAGAAAGAGGGTTCTCTGGAAAACTTGGGGGTGAGTGATGTCGCTGAAATTCTCTACTCTCTGAATATTAAGACGGAGGAGTTCACTCTAAAAAGGGTTCTCTACGACGTGAATTTAGACAGCGGTTCCTATAGAAATGCACTCTATCTTGGAAAGGGGAAGGGGGGAGACTCGTGGTTCTACTCCACCGATGCAGACTCTTTAGAGACCTCTCTCTTAAAAATCGACGGGGGAGGCGGGTTGGAGACGTTTGCCTTCTCTCCTAAAAATTTGATAACGACGCAGGATGATTTTTTGAGATTCTCCCAATCTGGTCTCTATCTACAACTGGTGCTAACCCCCTCGGACAACTCTCTCTACCAACTCGAGATTGAGTATCGAAAACTCTCCTTTTTTCGGTGGGAGCTTCCTTAAAACCTCAACCAACCTACCTTGAACGTTCTCATCTCTTGAGACCATCTCTCTAAAGAAACCTTTTTCCATTTGACTGGTTCAAAAAATCTCTTCACTATTTTCTGAAACTGAATTTTGAGAGAGTCTTCGAGATAGTTTTCGAGAGAGTTCTTAGAGGTCTTTTAGTTCGGGGTAAAAATCCTCAACGTGCTTTTTAAAGTCGTCGCCGTAGTAGAGTTCGGAGTATATCATCGCTCTTCTGGCGATCTTGCGGACGTAGCTTCTCGTCTCTTGGTAGGGGATAGCCTCGGCGAAGAGAAAGTCGGGGATATGACCAAATTGGCGTTTCCATTTGCGCAAATTTCCCGGTCCTGCGTTGTAACTGATCAACATTTGAGTGGTCGTATTCACGTACTCTCGTTCGTGCAACCAGTGGATGTACGAGCTTGCGATCTCAATGTTCGTTTCTGGGTCGGTGAGATCATACCCTTGAAGGTCTAGTTTTCTCGCCTGTTCCTTCGCTGTCGCAGGCATTAATTGCATCAATCCCACCGCTCCCACACGGGAATTGATGTCGGCTTCAAACGCACTCTCTGTACGAATCAAGGCGAAGATAAGGGTCGGATCGAGTTTGAACTCCTTGCTCTTTCTCTCAATTAATCGCTGATAGGGGTTGGGGTAGAGAAGTTTGATACTCTTTTCTGAGATTGAACTCTTTGTCCGATAAACCGCTCGGCTCATCGTCTGAATTCCTTCGATATTATGCCCCTCTTTGAAGAGGCGGTCGGCAAATTTTTGTAGATCGGAGAGGGAGATATACTCCGTAGATTGGAGGATCCAGTTGGCGCCTCTCTCGTACTCTTTATTCTTGATGAAATCCTGTAAAAATTCTTTGACAAACGGGTCGCTCTCATCGCTCAAAGGGGTCGGTTTATGCTCTTTTATCCAGTAAGCCAGCGGAGAACGGTCTAAAATATAACCAGCGAGAAAACTCCAGTAGCTCCCCGGTTCACCCCCGTAAGCGACCTCGAGTAACGCATCGCTATTTTTGTAGCGGATCGTTTTCTGCGCTTGGAGTATCCATAGATTCCACGCTAACTGGGCGCGTATCTCTCCCGATAACTTCGTTTCATCGACGGAATAGAGGTCGAGAAGGGCGTCCCAGTCCTCTTCTCGTATCGCTTCGGAGATCGTTTGTTCTAGGTGATCGTCGAAGTAGGTCGGGTCGTGAATCTTTGAGGCGAGTGAGCGAAATCGTTTGACGAACGTCTGCGTCTTACCCAGATCGTATCGGAGATCGTACCACAAGGCTCGATCCGACTCTAATTCGGTGGGGGCAATGTTGCGTGCCTTCGCAAAATTTTTCTCAGCTAAAGACTTCTCACCCGCACTGATGTAGAGTCGACTTCCCTCAAAGAAAGCCTTGTACTGGAGGGCGTCACTCCCTCTCTTGCTAATCGAGAGGTACTTCTTCGCCCACAGACTCTGCTGCTCTTTTCCCGTGACCACTCGTCGAATATCTTCCAAGATACGGGGATGGTCTGTCAGTACCGCTTTGGTAAAACTGGGTTCTATGAGATCTAAAACCCCCCTCCACTCGCCGTCTGCCAATTTTGCCTTTCCCTCGGCGTAAGAGAGTACTCTCTTCGAGAGAGACGAGCGATTTGGAGAGTTTGAAAGAGCTTTGTATAATTTTTTGTGTGATTGATTGGGAGAGATGTCGTAGAGAACCTCTTCTAGGTCGTCTTCTAGTTCCTCTTGTAACTTCCGTTTGGAGATACTCTTTTCAAGGAGGTAGATGACCTCTTCAATCTTGGCGGAGTGGGAGAGGGGGGGAAGTTTGCTCTCTTTGAGATAAGACCAGTCCTCTTCTTCCTCGGCAAAGTCTTCAAGGAGGGTTTGAGCCTCTTTGCGAATAAAGGGATTTGAAGATTTAAGAACCGGTAGAAGGGAATTTTGTGCGTCTTGAAACTCTCCCTTATCGTAGAGTTTGATCGCTTTAAAATAGCGATTTTTCTCTTTCTTAGGGAGAGTCTCTTCCAAGGGAGTATCTCCCTCGGAGAAGGAGCTTACAAAGAGGGGGAGAGAGAGAAGGGGAAGAAGTAATCTTTTTAAAAGTCGTCTATCCAAAAAAATACATTCCTGTTTTGAGAGGCGGAGGAAGTTATCCGATGAAATCGGTTGATCAAACTTTTTCTTAAAAATTTTAAAGAGAGTCTACCAATTCGATGGAGAGAGCTACCCACGTATATACAAGAGGGGGAGTGCGGATGAGAGGGTGCCTCTTTTAAATAGACGGTCTCTCTCTCAGAAAAACCGCCTCTTTTTTGTACTAAAAAGGCTATCTCTTAAAAAAGTTCTCCTTCGGAAGACTCTTCTAACGGTTCAAGTCTGGGGACTTCACTTGATTGATCTCCCGAGCCTTGATCCGTATGAGGGGTCTCTTGACTCTCTTCTGTATTCTCAAATTCATCTTCGTTTTGGATTCTTCCCAATCCGATAATGGCATCACTCTCTGCAATCGTTAAGATTTTAACCCCTGTGGCATTTCTTCCCTGCTGGGAGATGTTGAGGACTGGGGTCTTGATCGTTTTCCCGAGCTGAGTGACACAGAGGATACTATCCTCCTCATTCACAGCGATAGCTGAGATTAACGGACCGGACTTATCGGTTACCTTAAAGGCTCTTTGACCCTGAGTCCCTCTCCCGTGAGGGGCAAATTCATCGAAGAGAGTCCGTTTTCCAGACCCCTTTTCGGAGACGAGGAGAAGGGTTTCACTCTCAGTGACGACGGCCGCACCGACGATTTTTTCACCCTCTGGCATCCTCAATCCTCGCACGCCGTAGGCGTTACGTCCCATCACTCGAATACTCTCTTCGCGAAAACGTAACCCCTTTCCCGCCGAAGAGATGAGCATGATATCGCTATCTCCCTTGGTGAGAATGGCTCGGATGAGAACATCCTGCTTGTCGACGTTGAGGGCGATGATACCGCGTCTCTTGGCGTTTCTAAAGGCGTGTGTTGCGACTCTCTTCACGATTCCTAGACGAGTGACCATAAAGAGGTAACTCGTTTCGGAAAACTCCTTGATGGGTAGGGTGGCGGTGGCCTCCTCTGAGTCTTCAAAGTCGAAGAGAGTTTTGATGTGGCGCCCCTTTGAGGCACGAGACCCCTCGGGCAGTTCATAGACTTTAACCCAGTACGCCTTTCCCTTGTTCGTGACAAACATGACGATATCGTGGGTCGTTCCGACAAAGAGGTGCTCGACAAAATCTTCATCTCTGAGAGTCGTTCCCTTCGCCCCTTTGCCCCCTCTTTTCTGTTCTCGGTAGAGGTCGAGCGCAACCCGTTTGACAAATCCTTGGCTGGAGACGACAACGACCATCATCTCCTCTTCGATCAAGTCTTCGTACTCGACGTTACCGACCTCTTCGTGCGAAATCGTCGAAGCCCTCCCCGTGCCGTATCGCTCAGAGATCTCCTGTGTCTCCTCTTTGATGACCTCCATAATCTTGGAGACATCGCCTAAGAGGGCGGTGAGATACTCGATCTGTTTCTGTATCTCGGCTAATTCATCGAGTATCTTTTGCGTCTCCAGAGAGGTTAGTTTTTGCAGACGCATATCCAAAATCGCTTGGGCTTGGATCTCGGTAAATTGGAACCGTTCGATTAGATTGGCCTTCGCCAGATTTACGTTGGAAGACTCTTTAATAATCTTGATAACGTCATCGATATTTTCTAGTGCCTTTTTGAGCGCTTCGAGAATATGAGCTCGCTCTCTCGCCTTGGCTAGATCAAACTCACTTCGGCGAGTAATGACCTCACGGCGGTGGGCGATAAAGTGCTGCAACAACTCCTTCAAGGTGCAAGTTCTCGGTCTTCCGTCGACGAGGGCGAGGTTGTTTATGCTGAAGTTTTTTTGTAAATCACTGTAGTTGTAGAGTAGGTTGATGATAACACGAGAGGAGACTCCCCGTTTTAGTTCAACGACGACTCGGATACCCTTGCGGTTGGACTCATCCCTTAGGTCGGAGATTCCTTCGATCCGTTTCTCTTTGACGAGATCCGCAATTTTTATGACCATGTTGGCCTTGTTAACCTGATAAGGAATCGAGGTGATGATGATCTTCTCTTTCTCTTTTTCGCTTCCCTCGTTCTCTACGTGGTACTCTCCTCGGAGGGTGACTCTTCCCCGACCCGTGAGAGCCGCTTGGTGGTATCCCGCCGATCCGCAGATCGTCGCCCCTGTGGGGAAGTCGGGGGCGGGGACGTAGTTTCTGACCAATTCGTCGATCGGTATCTCGGGGTTCTCTATGAGGGCGACGGTCGCCGCACAGATCTCTTTTAAGTTATGGGGCGGCATGTTCGTCGCCATTCCAACGGCGATTCCATTGGAGCCATTAACGAGCAAGAAGGGAAAGGCGGTCGGTAGAACGCTCGGCTCTTGCATCGAGTCGTCGTAGTTGGGAACAAAGTTGACCGTCTCTTTTTTTATGTCACGAAGCAGAGCCTCTGAGATGCGGGAGAGACGAGCCTCCGTGTACCGCATCGCTGCGGGGGGGTCGCCGTCAATTGAGCCAAAGTTTCCCTGACCTTGAACGACTGGCATTCGCAAAGAGAACTCTTGAGCCATCCGAACAAGAGCGTCATAGACGGCTTGATCTCCGTGTGGGTGGTACTTTCCCAACACGTCTCCGACGATTCTAGCACACTTTTTGTAGGGACGATTATTCGCCAATCCCATCTCGTTCATGCAGTAGAGAATACGACGGTGGACGGGTTTTAAGCCATCACGAACATCGGGAAGGGCGCGGGCAACAATCACCGACATCGCATAGGTTAAATACGACTCTTTGACTTCGTCTTCGAGGGCAACGGGGATAATTACTGTCTTATCATTTTGAGGCACAGATGGCTCCTTCAAATGTGAAGAGGGGGATTCAAATCGATTGGAATATCCTCTCTCAATTGGAGGTACCCTTAATACCCTCCGAGATCTTCTCGAGGGTATTTACGCAGCAGAGATGCGTCGGTACCTTTTGATTAGGAAGTCCAACGAGGAAGGGGGAGAGACGACTGATTTTTTCAATTCGTCTCCTAATAAACTCGAATGAACGGTTTTGTCTGAGAGGTGACTCAAAGAGAGAGATCACCTCCCTCTTTTTCACTCTCCAGACACCCCTAGAGAGTACTTTTTTTGCCCCTCTCTGTCAATTCCTGTGGATTCTCTCTCAAGGGTACCTCTCAACGAAGATCAAGATGAATCTTTACGTATCTAGTACCCCCTCTCAACTCTTCTAAAAATGGGTAAATTCTCTTTTTTCTCATTCGTCTATCG
>CAZATZ010000051.1:0-9375 GCA_964488175.1 uncultured Spirochaetales bacterium | reverse complement strand
CGTGACTGCGTCGACGTGGTTTTCTCCTCTGGCACACCTACATCATGGTCAATGCTACACAATCTAAAACCCCTTAAAGCGAGAGAGAGAACTCTCTCAAAAGTGGTGACGAAGTGGTTGTCAGGGAATGAGAAGAAGGGGAATTTTTTAGAGAGTCTTTTTTGAGCGTCTGGTTTTGCGATATTTTTAATCGGGTGATTTGAGAGATTTCCTTTGGGGTGAGAGGTGTCCTGTGAGAGATTTCCTTTGGGGTGAGAGGTGTCCTGTGAGAGATTTCCTTTGGGCAAAAAAAAGACTCTAAGCTCGGAAGCTTAGAGTCTTTCGGAGGCGACGGGGCTCGAACCCGCGATCTCCGGCGTGACAGGCCAGCGCGATAACCAACTTCGCTACGCCTCCTATTTTTATAATCATACAAATAGGATTCTTTTTTGCTATACCCCGAATGCGATTCGAACGCATGACCTACTGCTTAGGAGGCAGTCGCTCTATCCTCCTGAGCTACCGGGGCTCGCTTGAAAAAGAATAAACAAACTCCCTCTCCGTGACAAGAGAGATATTTAAGTTTTTCTCTTTTCTTCTCTCCCTAGTCCCCCAAGCTCGCCTCAAAACCCGCCTCAAAACCCGTTAAAACCCCCTCAAAAAACTCAAAATCACCGATTGAGAGAGGCTCCTGTGAGTCGAAGAACCTCCCGTCTCTGGGTGAGTTCTAACCACTTCATTTCAGAGAATTGCGAAGAGTGAAAAAGCCTTGTTAGAGGTGGGGTTATGGTCTACGAATTCCAATCGCCTCTCTCAAAGACCGAATCTTCTTCGCCCCAATTTCACGAGCTCTCTCAGCCCCCTCATCGAGTATCTTGTCGAGAGACTCCCTCTGCTCCATTAAGTCGTTAAATTTTTTGCGTTTTTCACCCATTTCACGCTCTATCGCTTCAAAGAGAGTCGCCTTCGCCTCTCCCCATCCCATTCCGCCTTCACGGTAACGGGCGGCGAGGCTCTCCTGCTCTTCCTTCGTTGAAAAGTGTCGGTAGAGAGAGAAGACGTGGCAACTCAGTGGATCTTTGGCCTCTTCGACTCCCTGAGAGTTGGTGACGATCTTGTTGCACAACTTTTTTAGCTCTTTCGATGAACAGAACATCGGAATGACGTTGTGATAACTCTTGCTCATCTTGCGACCGTCTAATCCGATGACGGTTCCCACGCTCTCTTGAATCTTGGCTTGGGGGAGTTTTAGTAGGTTTTGTGAGTAGTTGTGATTGACCGCCTGAGCCATATCGCTCGCCATCTCGACGTGTTGAACTTGATCTTTGCCCACGGGAATGAGATCGGCGTCGAAGAGAAGAATATCGGCAGCCATCAAGATAGGGTAGGTAAAGAGTCCCATGTTGATACCGTCGTCGTCTGGTTTCTTCTCCTCTCGATTGCGATCGACCTGAGCCTTGTAGGCGTGGGCTCGGTTGAGAAGCCCCTTGGAAGAGAAGGCGCCCAAGAGGAGAGTCAGTTCAAAGATCTGAGGGATATCCGATTGACAGTAGAGGAGGGTATCTTTGACCTCTAAGTCACACGCCAAGAGAGTCGCCGCCATCTCATAGCTCATCTCTCTTAATTCGGTGGGATTTCTGACGGTATTCAGCGAGTGGTAGTCAGCGATAAAGAGTCTGGTCGGAAACTCCTCGGCTAACTGAATGATCGGTTTTATCGCCCCCAGATAGTTTCCTAGATGGGGTCTTCCCGTCGGTTTTATACCAGTTAAAACGATCTTTTTATCCATAAATTCTCTCTCTTATTACGTTGTCTCTCTCTTCGGAAAACCCGAACTTTAAATCCATACTAGAGGTGGTCTCTACGAGTTCCACGGGTAGAGCTCTTCTAGCGAGACCTCTTGGGGGCGACCCCATTCGGGTTTGAAAAGGGGGAGTATCTTCTTCGCATCTCCCACCATCGTCATCGTTTTAAAGGAGTTTGAAACCCTTCGGTGAAAAAAGAGTCGCAGGGATTCAAAAGAGATCTCTCTCACACTCTCAAAGATAAGACGTGTATCTCCCTCTTTCAACCCCAAATAGTACTGACCCCTCCGATAAGATTCAAGGTAGCGAGCTGAGATCTCCTGACTCGCCATCTGGCGTAAAAGCGACTCTTTCCCGCTCTCAAAAAGGGTTAGATCACGGGGAAGGTTCGCCATCCACTCATAAAAGAGGCTGAGGAGTTCGTCGAGTTTCTCGGGTGAGACGCTACTCTGTGCGGTCAGAGAGAGGGGTTCGCCCGCGTACCGTGGAAAAGAGAGAGAGAAGGCCGCCGAGTAACAGATTCCTCTGCGTTCTCGGATCTCGTTAAAAACAAGGGAGTTAATGCCAGACCCCATGTACTCATTGAAGAGGAAGAGGAACCCCATCTCATCGAGGTTCATTACGCCGAAGGGGATCGTCACTGCGACATCGATAGAGCCCATCTCGTAGTGGGACCACAGGAGGCGATCTCTTTGAAAAGAGGAGTGAGAGAGGTTTCGTTTTAAAAAGGCTATCTTTTTTTTCTGAGGTTGAATTCCAAGAGATCGCTCCCCTTGAATAAAGCGGAGGACGGAGTCTCGGAAGAGATTCGCCTCCTTTTTCACCGCATTTTTTTGGGGGGAAAATTGGGGGGGGGCGAAAAGATGTGCCTGAATCGAGTGAGAACGGGTTAGTTTTTTGATTAAAAGAAAAATCTCTTTTAAGGGGATCTTTTCGAGTTTTGAGTTTTTTATCCTCTGAACCCCCTGACAACTCTCTCGGTAGAGCGAGTAGCGGTGGAGTCGTTCTCGGAGATTATATCGATCAAAGATAGCCTCTTCTCGTGTGTGAATAAAATTTTGAATCGAGCGTGAGTACCGATCCGACTCCAAATAGGGGTGGTTCCATTTCTGTGAGAGTAGCTCCATAATCTCTTCAAAATCACCCGCCTCTCCCTCTATCTGCAGAAGACTCTCCGAAGCCATCGTTCGAAAATTCATCTCACACCCTAGAGAGAGCTGTCTCTCTTTAAAGGAGAATCCCCGCCTCTGCTCTGAGGTAATCCAAGGAAATAGGAACTCAAGAAGATCGAGTCGGGGTTCATGAAGGTACCCGATGGGAAATCGAATTATCAAGAGAAAGAGAGAGTTCTCTCGATTGGCTAAGAAGGTTAGGTTAGGGGAGAGAGAGGTATCGATCTCACTGAAGGTGATCGAAGAGTGGTAGTCAAGGGGGACCTCTTGTGAGAACTTTCGGATAAACTCTTTGGCCCACTCCGACTCTTTCGAGAGAGAGAGGGGGGGAGGTTCGGGGAGGGTAAATGGCGTTAGAGAGGGGTTTAAGGACTCCGTCCCCCTCCGTTTGTAGAGAGTTACACTCTCTCTCTGACTTCGCTCACTCTTAAACCGTGACTGAAGAAATCGTGTGACATCCTCTTGGGTGAGAGAGTCCAACTTCTTGTAGTTACTCTGCATCTCTTGCCAAGAGTACCCTAGAGAAAATCCGTCGATAAAACTCTCGACTCTCTGAAGAGATTCACCCTCTAAAGCCCTCTCTTGAAGGAGTACTTTGAGAGACCCCTTTAAGACCTCAGGTGAAAAATCTCCGTGAAGGAGCGTCTCGAAACTCTCTTCTACTAAGTGATCAAGCTCCTCTAGAGAGTCTCCAGGTCGTGGTTCTGCGTAGAAAAAAAGGACGCTATGACGCCCTAGGCGGACGAGATACGTCTCACAAAAAAGAGCCTTTTGGTCGTAGTTGATCTGGCTCTCCAAGATTCCCGCCATCTCATTATTTAAGAGGGTCTCACTGAGGTTGAGGAGAGGTTGTTCTTCGCAGAGCAGATCGACGAGGGGGAAAGCCTTTAAGAGAAAGGGGGATTCTTGACCCGTCTGCTCTATTTTTAGGGGTTGTGTAGGAAGTTTTGAGGTGAGATTTCGCTGGGGAAAGGTTAGGTCTGAGTTCGACTTCCAATCCGACCAATTTTTTTCAAAACTCTCAAAGACAGCGAGGTGATCAAAGTCACCGCAGAGAAAGAGAGCCATATTGTTGGGAACGTAGTACTTGTGATAAAAGTTTTCTAGACGTTTGAGAGAGGGTTTTTGTAGACTCTTTTCCTGCCCAAGGATCGGTCGAATTGGATTTTTTCCACCAAAAAGTTGTCGAAGAACCTCATTAAAGGCGATGGCGTAGTCGTCGTCGATCTCTTGATTAAACTCGTCATAAATGACATTTAACTCGTTTAAATATTGGCGAAATCGAACGTCTGAAAATCGCTTGCGCTCCAGCTGTATCCAGAAGTTTAGTGCCTCTTTGGGCAGGCTGAGGGAGTAGGCTGTCTCGGCGTAACTGGTGTAGGCGTTGACCTCTTGGGCTCCCAGCTGAGCGTAGAGGCGATCTAGCTCCCCAGGAATCGCCAAGGCGTCGCTCTTCTGCCAATTGAGATTGAACTCTTCGGAAAAAGGGGAGTTTTTGAGTACTTCGTTCTCTCTCTCGATCTTCTCTAAGAGAGAACTCATTTTAGAGAGAAGAGCGTTTTCACGAGGGGAGTCAAGGGTGCCGATCTCCGTGGTGCCTTTAAACATCATGTGCTCTAAGACGTGAGAGAGACCGCTCTCCTCCTCTGTCTCGTCGATTGAGCCGACACGGACAACGACTCGAGCCTCAACACGCAAAAAGGAGGGACGAGGAGAGAGGTAGAGTTGCAATCCGTTGGAGAGCGTGTAGTGGTGAAGGTTGTACGGGTCACCGTTTTGATGAGTATAGAGAAGGTTCATAGGTGTTTTCAATCTTGGGGGTACCTCTCACGGTTAGGTTGAAAGATCCAGCGTAAAAACTGTGATCTCTCTTTTACGGTTTTGTTCTCGCTCTCTGTTTGATTCTTAATAAAGGGTGTTGGCGATAATTGTAGAGATAACTCTCCTCTTGGGTCAAGGCAAATAGAGTAATCGAGAGGAATAATAGATGAGGAATAGGCGAGAGGAATAGGCGAGAGAAATAGGTGAGACCTTTGAAAACCTCTTTCTATTTCTAACTCGATCTTTTTTACGGATACATCGTCGTTATTTTCAGAAATCGACTTTTTAGAGGTACCCTTGTTATTTTATCTCTTTTGCAATACTCTACCAACGAAGTCGTTTATACACTCGATCTTTTTCGTCAATTTCAAAATTTGTTATGGCGTCTCTGAAATACCCATTTAGCACAGTGCTACACAGTGCTAAATAGTACCGTGGTAAATCTCGACGAAACTTCGTCTTCTACTCCCAGACTAAAATTTTTTTTGTTATCTTCTGAAATCGATTTTTTAGAGGTAACTAAAGGTAAAAGGATGTGAAGGTGATATGGGTTTTCTCGCTCTTTGGCAATTAGCTCTCGTCTCTCTTGTGGTTCTTGGTGGTTCGATAATTACCACGGTAACTGGGATGGCGGGAGGAGTGATTATTTTAAGTGCGATCAACCTTTTTTTCCCCGCAAGAGACGTTGTTCAAATCCATGGTGTTGTTTCGATTTTTGCTAATGGCTCTCGAAGCGTCGTCATGTGGCGACATCTTCGTTGGAATTTTTTGACTCCATTTTTTATCGGTGCCACCGTTAGTATTCTATTTACCTCGCTCATTTTAAAAAGAATCCAGTCGGATCTTTTACCTCTGGTGACCCTTAGCATCCTTACGGTTTTAGTCTTGTACACGCTTTTGAAGCCGAAGAAGATGCCTAAGTTGGAGATAAAGCCGAAGAATTTTTTCTGGGTGGGTCTTGGAACAGGAACGCTCGGTCTTCTGGCTGGGGCAATCGATCCCCTTTTGGGAGCTTTTTTTATTCGTGATGATCTCACCAAGGAGGAGATTGTCTGTAATAAATCTTCTATGCAACTCTTTACGCATTTTTCAAAGAGTTTGGTCTTTCTCTCTCTGGGATTTAATTTTAAAGCGTATCTTCTGGCTTTGATCGTTCTCGCATTTGTGGCGGTTCTCGGTTCTTGGATTGGAACGAGAATCTTGCCCAAAATAAACAAAAACGTCTTTTTCACTCTGATGCAAACAGCTCTCTGGTTAGCAGTCATTCAGATGCTCTACAAGATTGGAAACCTATTAGGATATTGGGGTTCCTGATCTTTTGATAAATTTTCTTTAGACCACCTCCAAAAAACCTCTTTTCATTTTGAAATCACTCTTTTCTAAACCAAGTTTTTATCGATATTCGTAGTTTGTATTTCTCTTATTATTCCGATTGTTATTTCGATTCTTATGACACGTGTTTCATCGATTCGTTAAATCTTCTCTAACGGTTGACTCTCTTGTGACTCCATCTCTCTCTTCTGATTGTAATTTTCTCTCTCTTGTAGTATTCTACCCGTGATAGTTCTTGTTGTGAGCGTTTCTTATTGACAAAAGAGAAAAGGAAATAGAGTTTATGTCTGAAATCAAATGTCAGGTTGCTGTTCTAGGTGGAGGCCCCGGTGGATATACTGCGGCTTTTCGCGCTGCGGATCTTGGAAAAGAGGTTGTTCTTATCGACAACTCTCCCAAACTGGGAGGAGTCTGCTTACAGTGGGGATGTATCCCCTCGAAAGTCTTGCTCCACGCCGCACAGGTGATAAACGACGCCGAAGAACTCTCTGAGTGGGGAGTCTCTTTTGGAAAACCGAAGGTAGATCTAAAAAAGTTAAAATCCTATAAAGAGGGTGTTATTAATAAATTGACCACCGGATTGGCGGGGATGGCGAAAGGCAGGAAGATCAACGTCGTTCAGGGAACGGGAACCTTCCTTGATGCGAATACAATTCAGGTTGATACCGAGACAAAAGTCCTCTTCGATGAGTGCATTATCGCCGTCGGTTCCTCGGTAGCCCCTCTACCCGGTGTCGATGCGGAGATACAGCAAGAGTTGTGGAATTCAACCACCGCCCTAGAACTCCAAGAGGTCCCCAAACGGCTTCTCGTTGTCGGAGGGGGAATCATCGGGTTGGAGATGGCGGAGGTCTATAGCTCCTTGGGCGCCCAGATTACCGTCGTTGAGTTTATGGATCAAATCATTCCCCCTGCGGACGCCGATCTGATCCGCCCTCTGATGAAAAGAATTAAATCTCGCTACGAAAATATCTACCTCAAAACGAAAGTCGTTGGAATCTCCAAAAAGGGTTCTGAGTACGAGGTTCGCTTTGAAGGTCCGAAAGCCCCCGAAAGTGAACTCTTTTCGCATATCCTTCTCTCCGTGGGAAGACGTCCAAACGGGGCGAAGATTGGAGCGGAAAAGGCTGGCGTTCAAGTCGATGAGAGAGGTTTCATCTCGGTGGATGCACAGAGAAGAACCAACATCAAAAATATCTACGCCATCGGAGACGTCACAGGCAATCCAATGCTCGCTCACAAGGCGGTTCACGAGGGTAAGGTAGCCGCCGAAGTGATCTCTGGATACCGCTCCTCTTTCGAGCCAGTCACGATCCCCTCTGTCGCCTACACAAACCCCGAGGTCGCTTGGACTGGACTCAGTGAGAAAGAGGCCAAAGAGAAGGGGATCTCCTACGAGGTAGGAAAATTTCCGTGGGCAGCCTCTGGAAGGGCTCTCTCACTAGGGGCCTCTGACGGATTCTCCAAGGCACTCTTTGATCCAGAGAGCCAACGTCTTTTAGGAATGGGAATCGTCGGAGTTCACGCAGGTGAGTTGCTCTCTGAAGCCTCCTTGGCGATAGAGATGGGTAGTGACGCCGTGGATATTGGTTCTACGATCCATCCCCACCCGACCCTCTCGGAGACCACCGCATTTGCCGCAGAGATGTTTGACGGTTCGATCACAGATCTAGTTCCTCCTCCCAAAAATTTGGAACGGAACAAGAAACATAATTTGGGGTAGTATTTGCTCTCCTCCACCAAAGATCGTGTCTCGAAGGGATCCAAAAACCGTTCGAAATCTGTCTTTTTCCTTCTCGCGCTCTTTGGGCTTTTGATCCTGATTCGTTTTGGGTTTCTTATGCTCAAAGACGTCGAGTACTCCGACTTTTCGATTATTCCTCCCAAGGTCTCAAGAGGGAGTATTTTAGACGTAAAAGGCAATGTCTTAGCGATTGAGACCGAGTTCTATTCGATCGCCGTGTGGACGCCTTATCTGGAGAGTGCTAGGCAGGTCGCTGAAGAGCTAGCTCCTCTTATTGAAGAGGATGTCGAGTCCTTGTATCTCGAACTAACCAAGCCGCGCTCAGGCAGGTACTTTTTTCTACGCAGAAAACTCTCGGGCGTGACGATCGCCTCCGTCAACGAGGCTCTTCAGAGAGGTGAGTTAAAGGGAATCGTCGTTGAACCCGAGTACGGACGCGTCTATCCGATGGGCAAGAGCGGCTCGCACCTCCTCGGGTATGTCAATATCGACAATCACGGGCAAGACGGAATCGAGTACACCTACAACTCACTTCTCTCCCCCGTAAACTGGGCGGAGGGTACTCGCAGAAGTTACGGAAACGACGTGCGATTGACGATCGACTCTAACGTCCAGTTCATGGTTGAGTTTGCTCTTCAAAAAGTCATGGATGAGCACTCCCCCGACTTTATTATCGGTCTGGTAGCGGATGCGAAGAACGGAGAAATTCGTGCGTACGCTCAACTCCCCAACTTCGATCTCAACCGAGCTGGAGAGTATCCCGAGGAGATTCGTAGAAATCAAATCGCCACTTTTATCTATGAACCCGGCTCCGTCTTTAAGATATTTTCGATGGCGGCACTCCTCGATCAAGGCACCATTCCCGAGGGGATAATTATCGATACGAGTCAGTCCTACAACCCCCCTATTTTTCGTAAATTGGGGATCGCTGCGATCACCGATCTCAACAACTACGGTAAACTCTCCCTAGAAGAGATCTTGGTTCACTCGAGCAACGTGGGAATGGCGTACCTCTCTGAAAATATTACCGAAGAGGCCTTCTACCAGAAACTCCTCGATTTTGGTTTCGGTACTCCCCCCTCACTACCTCTCTTGGGAGAGACTTCGGGACTTCTTCGTCCCCCCTCTACCTGGTCTCTACGTACCAAGCCAACGATGGTTTTTGGTCAGGAGTTGGGGGTTACTGCGTTGCAGATGCTACAAGCCTCCACCGTGATCGCCAATAAAGGGAAGATGTTAAAGTTGCACGTTATCAAAGAGGTTCGCTCGATGGATCAGGGCGTTATCCAAGAGAGTGTACCAACCGTTTTGCGAGAGGTTGTCTCAGAAAAGACGGCGACCTCTCTCTTGAAAAAGATGCAGCAGGTGGTTGAAAATAACGCAGGAACGGCTCGTAGGCTACGAATCGACGGAGTCGATATCTCGGCAAAATCGGGAACGGCTCAGGTCTACGATCCAGAGACGGGGACGTATTCGACAGAGAATTTTTTGGGATCTCTTATCTCTATTTTTCCCACCGATG
>CAZATZ010000050.1:1584-9414 GCA_964488175.1 uncultured Spirochaetales bacterium | reverse complement strand
CTATGGAAATCTCCAACGATTTTCAAAAAGAATTATCTTTTCAACACTTTTCTTACGAAGAAAGGAGTCTTGTGATGTTGCTAGCAAGAATTATTGTCACTCTCATTGTCGTCGCCTTCTTAGGTATCTTTATCGGCTTAAATCTCAACCACAGAGTCGACGTCACCCTTCTCCCCAAAGTAGATTTTCAGCAAGTCTCGGTCGTGGTTATCATCTTAGTTGGCTACCTCGTCGGCGTTCTCAGTCTCCTCCCCATCGTCTCACAAAATTACTTTAAATTACGACGTAAGTTTAAGGAGAAAGAGAACCTACTCAAGCAAGCCCCTGCCCTCGACGAATCTGATGCGGACGAGTCAGTGGATGAGTAAGTGGATGAAAGGGGAATTTTTCTTCGTTCTCTCACTCTCCCTCGCCTCCCCCCTCCTCTGCCAAGATCAAAACGAAGATCAAAATCAAGATCAGAACAATACGCAGGGCGATAGGCTGGCTCTCGAAAAACTCTCCTTAGAAAAAGACCCCTCTCTCTTTGAAAAGAGGGTCTTGACCCTTCTCAATCAGACCGACGATCCACACAACTTCTACGCCCTTCTCAAAGAGCAGAGAGACGACTCCCCCAACGAGATACCGCGGTTACGAATTCTTCTCTCTCTGGCTCGACTCTTCGGCGACACAGAAAATGCGTTATCCTACCTCATCTCGCTCTATCGTTCCGGCTCAACTCAGCCTTTAGAGGAGATCCAACTAGTCAAAGAGTTGAGCGATATAGGCGAGGATGAGGAAGCGCAATCCCTTCTCGATGAGATAACGCAGAAGAGGGGGACGGAGATCGATCTCCAAGAGTTGCAGGCGTACGTGTGGATCCAAGGGGGGCAGATGAAGGGAGCCAAAAATCTCTTGGAAGAAAACTCCGAACAGCTGACTCAGCTCGGTCTTTTACTACAAGGTACGATGTATCAGAGTACGGGAAGAGTCTCTCAATACCGAGAGACGTTAAATCAGATGACCCTACGCTATCCCAACTCACCCGAGAGCCGCATTTTAGAGGGAAGAGGTTTCACAACCCCCACACTAAACGACTTTCTCAGAGAGAGAGAGGAGCTAGAAACCTTCGTTCAAGTCGCCGCCATGCATAACCGAAACTCGGCGGAGAAGACGAGAGAGAAGTTGGAGAAGTTGGGCTTCTCTGCGAAGATTCATTTTATCGACTCTTTTTACAAGATTCTTGTCACAAGCGATCTCACCTATTACGAACTACGCAACCGACTGGAGCAGGCTGGATACCCCTCTTTTCGCATCTATCCGTAGAAAAAACTCCCCGTAACTTGACGCAAAATTTTACCGAAAGAGATTCTCCTTCGCTTGAATTGTTTTCTGCTTCACAAAGATCTCGTCGATCCTCTCGGGTTGAATCGCTCTCGCCAACGCCTCAATCCCTCGGTCGTAGAGATAGAGAGGGGGGAGCGATATCACCTCCTTCGACGAATTACCCAAGGATTTCAGCGGGGGGAAACTCAACCGAACGAGAGCAACTCCCTTCGTCATAAAAAAGGTAGCCACCACTCTATCGTACGTCTTAGATGAGTCCCATTTCTTATCCCCATCGACCCAAGAGACCTTCACGTTGAGAGTGAGCATCTCTTTTGAAAAATCTCGGATCTCATACCCCTCGCTCACGCTCTTCCACTCTCGAAATCGGCGAACAACCTCCGCTAATCCGTCAGAGACGTAGCTATCTTTTTCACGCTTGGCGGAAAGCACCCGAAAGAAGAAGAGAAGTCTCTTTACGGAGGGAGGATTCGAAGCCGTATTTGATGCGGTATTCGATGACGCCTCTCCCGACACCTCCTCCGTCCGATTCACGGGAAGAGAGAGAGAGTAAGAGAGCTGTTTCAAGTCGTACGTCACGACTAAGGGGATCGAGTTGTACTCCTCATTCGCTCCCCGCACTCCCGCCTCAATCTCCCCCACAACCCACTCCTCGCCAAAGAGTGGCAGAGAGGTGAAAAGAGAGGTGACAGTCAAGAAGAACAGGAGATGACCGAAGAGATAAGATCTTTTCAGACCGTCCAAAAAAATCCCAAAACAGCCCCTGAAAAGAGAATGGTTTTTAGAGAGATAAAAACGAGAAAAAGATCGAACACAATTTTTCACCGATGCGAGTTCCTTTCGGGTACCCTTTCCTCTTTTTTCGATATCTTTTTAGACATTTTATGAGGATCTTTGATGAAGCACTTTTACGAAGATCTTTTATGAAGACCTTGAAACCCGATCGAGGTACCCATGACTTTAGAGGTTCCCTTTACGTTCTCGGACAATTTCAGCCTCACTCTTTCTCAGATACAGAGCTCCCGTACTCGGGTTGGCTGCCCCGCTCTCTAAAAATCGCTGAAATCCAGTCAGAGCCAATCTTTTGGCAGAGAGTATTTGACCGCTCTCAAGAAGCGTGACTCCCTCCAACGAAAGAATCGACCCTAACTCTTCAATGCGAGAGATAGAACCCGATAGGAATAGCTCTTCGTACGTCTCTCTCCACTCTTCGACTCTTTTCTTGAGGGACTCTCTCTCCAACTCTCCGTAGACTCCTTGGGAAGAGGGTGAGTCGTAGAGACCAAAATAGTAGTGGTTGGGTTTCGCCGTTAAAAGAACCAGCAGAGGATAACGCCCCTCTTGCTCCGCCAAGATATCGAGAGAGGGGACGGTCACAAAGGGAGTTTGCCACCCCATCGATAACCCCTTGATCGTATTTAGTCCGATGCGAATACCAGTAAAAGAACCAGGCCCGTGCGAGACAACGAGTAGATCAATTCGCTCATTTCTCGTCTTTTGTCCCGTTTTTTGGCTCGCCTCTTCTATCAGAGAATCGATCTCACGCATCAGATTTTCTGAGTGTTTCAACCCAATTTTTTTCTCTCGAGTAAACTCTTCCTCGATAGTAGGGTTATCCCAGAGCGAGGTCTCCGTCGGATCATGCGTCGAATGATCCGACGAATCATGCACACCTTTTGAAGAGGAGAGAACAAGAAGGGCTAGATTGAGATACTCCGTCGTCGTATCAAGAGATAAGATCCTGTATTCACTCTTTTTTTTCATGGTTCTCTATAAAGAGAGTCTATCTCTCTTCCCCACTCGGTGACTCGAATGTGAAATTGTTTCGTCGGTTGAATCCCTCTCTCTTGCAACATTTCCGGCCACTCGACCATCGTCACACCATCTCCGTAGAGATACTCTTCCCCCCCCAAAGAGAAAAACTCTTCATATTCGTCGAGTCGGTAGAGATCGAAGTGGTAGAGAGGAAGACGTCCCCCTTCGTAGGGAGTCAGAATGGGAAAAGTGGGACTTGTAATAGGTTCTGTGATACCCAAGCCTTCAGCGACTCCTCTTGCGAAGAGAGTTTTTCCTGCCCCAAGAGTTCCCTGTAGAAAAAGAATATCCCCTTTTTTTAGAGAAGAACCAACTTGTTTAGCAAATAGAATCGTATCGTGTGGGCTATGGCTAGAAAACAGATCCATTTTTTACGGGAGTTCACCCTCGTCTACGAGGTAGCGTACCTTTCGTTTAATCATGTTGACAAGAAGCAATTTGGGATACTCGGTATCACTGATTTTATCGATGGCGATATTTCTCTCGCCACTTGCGACGGTTTCAATCACGAAACAGAATCCAAAAGGAGAGTCTCCAGGGTGTTTAGGAAAAGAACCCTTCGCCTCAAATTCCGCACGATAAGAGATGTGCTTACTATTTGTACGATTGAGTTCTGAAATCGTTATATCTTCTTCCAAAAGAACCTCTCTTTTGGACACCTCTAAAAAACTCTTTTTCAGTTCTACCTCGATCTTCTCTGAAATCGACTTTTTAAAGGTATCCTTTTTTAATCTTCACCAATCAATTCTTTCTCAGAATCACAGAATCTCAAAATCAGTACACCTAGCATGCTTATCTACTCTCTCTACTCATCGGTATTTTTATTTATATTCTAAAGAGAAAAAGAGAGGGACGCAATTCTATTTACATTTTTTTACTTAACGAGAATTCTATCCAAAATCTCAACAGAGAGCCCATCTAAAAATTTCTACCACTTCCTCTCCCCCATTTCAAGAGAGAGTCAAGATCTCAGCGATCACATTCTCTGGAAGATTAACGCTGTAGGCGATCATTTGATTACTACACCTATTCTTTTTTAACTGATGAATTTTGCCCAAAATCTCGTGAGTAATCTCATAATTCTCCAAAAGAGAATTCATTCCACCCGAGAAATCTTTACTACCTTCATCAACCTCCGACACCTCATTCTCAAAATCCATCGAATCTCTCTCAAGAGAGAGCCGGTTCTCACTAGACCCTCTCGATGAGATCTCAACCGTGTACCCCTTCTCTCTCTGAAGAGTCGAATCCACTCCAACAAGACTCTCTTCCGTCTTTTCAACGGGGGGGAGTGGGTGAGTTTTATACCACTCATCGCACCGCTCTAACCACCCTTCTAACTCTCCGATTTTCTCCTCCAAGAGGGTAAGGTTCCTATCGGTAATCTGGTTAAAATCACGTTTTACGGGAGCGATCTCTTTCTCAAATTGGTGTTTAAAATCACCAATCTTCTTCTCCCACTGACGCCTCATCGTGCGATAAAAAAACCAAAAAGGAAGACAGAGTGCGAGTAAACTTAGTCCAAAAGCATAAAAAAACGTCATCAAACCCTCGTTTTAAAAGTCTCAACACAGCACTATCTTGGAACCGACGAGATCCACCACAGGGTACCTCTAAAATGACACCTCTAAAACTAACGCTTGATATCTATCTTACCGCCGAGGTAGGATGGTTTAATCAGGCTCTTTGGCTCTATCTCCTCTGTAGGATCTCCCTTTGCGTTCCCTTTTTTAGCGTGAAACACCGCCTCCTCTTTTCTGTTCTCTTCATCATTGCGTAACTTCAAATCATTCGGATCTTCCTCAACCGAATTGGTAGTTGTATCGTGTAATAGCTCCTGTTGTCGTAATCGGTCAGCAACTTTCTCTTGTTGTTTTTCCGCTTTTTTCTTCAACGTATCTTGCTCAGAGACCGAGTCATTCATTTTGGCGAATATCGCCTGCATATCTATCGGACCTAACGACACACATTTTCTCCTATGGTAAAATCAGACTTAATAGCTCTGCCTTCTTCTCTTCTAACTCTGTAGGAATAACACTCTCAAGTTCGACAAAAATAGAGTCATCTCTCTCTCCAAAACGAACCATATCTCCTGCATACTCTCTCTTTATATACAACTCTGTTTGGTGAATAGAGATAAAAGTGTTGACGAAGACTAGAGAGGCAAATCCTACCGGTTTCTCATCGGAGAGAACGCGAAGTCCTTTTTTTATCTCTTTTATCTTATCGAGCATCTCTTCATTTCCTTTCTTGAAAAGCTCTAACTCTTTGGTCAGATCTTCGAGTTGCTCCATTTTTGCCTTGGTTACATCTCCTCGCTTATCGTGTATATCCCTATTTAGATATTTGACATCCTTCTCTATCTCGGCCTGGTGTTTTTGAACCTGTTGGTTGAGTCTTTTTAAAATTCGGCGATCATCATACAAACGGGGTTTATTTCCTAAAATAAAAGAGGTTTTAAGTTCCACCTCATTTCCCATTTCCCTGCACCAACAAGTTTTTCCAACGAGAATTTCACCACCAATCACCGCACTCTTTTTCCCCGTACAAATAAAAGAGTCATCTACGAAGACTTGGCTATTCACAACCCCCCGTTCCGTGACAACACACCCTCCAGCATCAATCTTTGAATTATTAATATATTGAGCAAAAAGATGTCTTTTCGCTATCACTCGAGGCTCCATTTTGACCCCATCATTTTGGATCTCTTGATCTTCTGGATCTTCTGATTCTTCTTCCTCTTCCTCTTCTTCTTCCCCCGCCGCAAATCCAGGCAATTTCCTTTTTTTCATCTCAGAAGTAACGACATCAAACATAGTCTGGGAAAGGAGACCTCGCTTAAGGAACTCTAAAAGCTCTTCGTATGAATCTCCATCTTTTTGTATTCTTTTTAATGTCGTGATATAAGACAGCCCAGAGCTAATACCTCCGCCAATAATAACATCATTCCCCGCCTCTATAAGAGCTCGCCCGACATTTCCCTTAACAACGACATCGCCCTTCTTCGAAATAACAATGAATCCGTTGGAAACATTTCCTTTAATGACGACCGAGGGATCAACGATAATATGTCCCGTCTTACTTCCCACATCTCCATTGATATAGACCACATCCTCTACCGAGATGACTCCCGATGGGTCAACAACGACACGCCCATCAACTGCGGCACTGAGCATGTCTAGGTTGGGCGATAAAATAGTGTTTTGTCCCGCTTGAATAAACTTTTTTTCCGCCTGTTTGAAGTAGATATCATCACCCTTAACACTTCGACCGTTGACTCCTGTTTTGATATTCGTCAGCTGGGCGATCAGTTCATCCGCCTTAACCGTCTTGATTAAGTCAACCGATTTTAAATCGTCAGGGCCTCCCCCGTCTCTTTCAAAGAAGTATTTGATCTCTCCTCCGTTCTCATGAATCGGTTCAATCCCAGTAGCCACGAGAAAAGGTTCCCCGAAGGCGGGTGAATATTCAAACCTCTCCAACTCTCCCTCGAGAATTCCCTCCATGACACCATTTTCAATTAAAAAGCTTCGAATATCCTCTCTTTTTAAATCTACTCCCCTCTTTTTGGGTTTCTCTACAATAATAAAGGCTTCCACCTCGTTATCACTGAGCTTTAACTCGGATATCTTCGCACGACCATCGAAGCTAGCTGGGATTTTAGACACCTGAACCTCGTCAGAAATAAGGTCAAAGACGGATTTCATCACAATCTTTTTCTCTGGAGTGTCGACGCCCCTTTCGACAAGTTCAGTCATAATTTTATCGATAATCTCATTCTCTTCGTTCTCTTCCACACGGAAGACTCGTAGAGTAACCACCCCATCGCTGTGAACAAAGATTCGGAAATTGGGGAGAGAGAGTCTTGGATCCTTCTTTGCCCCTTCCCCTTCTTCGGACTCCTCCTCAGCTCCAACCGATTGTATTTTTTGCAGAACACTTCGTTCGCGAAAAACCATCAGAACCCACTCTTTTGCGAAGAATCCTAAAATCCCGTGTGACCCCTTTTGGACGATCTCATACTTTAACGTATTGGCTGGAATTCCCAGATCAAAAGAGGCGTCTTCTAACGCCTCATCCAAGGAAAAACTCGTATACTCCTTGGTTTCATAATCAACCAAATCCTCAAATCTCGGCAGAAGAGTTCTCTGAAATTCATCAAATCTACGTATCACAAAGAGATACTCCCTAAAATTCTTACGATAAGTGCCATGAATCCCTTTTTCATCTCGAACTCGCCCTTCTTCATCAATTCTAATAGCTCACGGATATCACCAAAATACGTATTTTATTTCGTGTTTATCGTTTGGCTAGACTTCGTTTTCAGTTCCTAGACTAAGGGGTTCCTCTAAATACATCCTTGATTTTTTCTGAAATCGAGTGTTTCAAAGTATTTTGAGGTAAACACCCTCTTACCCCTTCTTCTTTACACCCCCTTTTTGGACTATTTCAACGTAAAGCCCAAGAGAGAGAAGGAGAAGGGAGAAGTAAAAAGGGGTAGTAAAAAACGTCTAGAGAAGCTTTCTTGCAAGGAGATGTCTCTCCCCTTCCAAAAACACTCGCAGTGATCTCTTGTTTTTCTGGAGAGTATGGGACTGGATCTCGTAAATTCTCGTGCATGGTTTTTCTCCCACGCTACCATACTGACGACTCTACCTCTTGGTAGCGAATTTCCAAACGGTGTGATAA
>CAZATZ010000050.1:0-1484 GCA_964488175.1 uncultured Spirochaetales bacterium | reverse complement strand
CGAACAATCGCTCTTGTATGTAGTTGGGAGATACGAGACTCGGTTACATTTAAGACCTTTCCAATCTCTTTTAAAGTCAAATCCTCATAATAATAGAGAACCAATACCTTTTTCTCTTTTTCTGGTAACTCTTTTATCGTTTTAATGATGATCTCTTTAATTTCTTGACGTTCAACCTGAGTCTCGGGCTGACCAGAACTGTGTGCCTCAACGCTATCAAGAATGGAGATGCCCTCCTCATTCTTATAACGAATATCATCAAGACTCAATAAATTTGTTACACTCACTTTTTGCAAGAGATCATTCAGTTCTTTTAAATTGATCTCCATATCTTCGGCCAGCTCTTCATCTGTCACTGCCCGAGAATGCTTCGCCTCTAACTTTCTGACACTCTCTTCCAAGAGCTTACTCTTCTGTCTAACGGAGCGGGGAACCCAGTCAAGGGAGCGAAGTTCATCGAAGATAGCCCCCCGTATCCGTGTAATCGCATAGGTTTTAAATTTTACGTATTTCGAGGGGTCAAATTTTCCAATCGCATCAATCAATCCTAAAACGCCAAATCCAACCAGATCATCGTATTCCATGTTGGGAGGCATTCCGACAGAGACCTTCCCTGCGACATATTTAACGAGAGGAGAATACTGTTTGACAAGCATATTTCTATACTTTAAGCTGCCTGTTTCTCGATACCGTTTCCAAACTTCGCTTTCGGGCAGGTCTTCGATCATTAGCTCTTTCTGATTGACCATCGGTTTGTCTATCTACCTCTCTTATCTCTACGTCACTTTAAAATCTCTAAAATAACCCCTCTCCATTGTAAAAAACGATGAAAAATATGCAAGGTTACTTTCTTCTTTTATAAGAGCTACTAAATTATCACTTAGAATCACCACAAACAAAATACTCTCAAATAATGAAATTAAACGACGTGAATCATCCTTAAGTATTCAAAAAATCGAGAAAAAATCTTTCGAGTTTTTACTCCCATCTCCTTGACGACTCCTCCTCGCAGAGACCATACAGAGGGGAGAGTTATTAAAAATATAAGATATTTGGTAGAAATAGGAGAGAGGATATATGATTGAGTCAGGAGGGCGGATTCTTGACTGGATAGCCCTAGTCCTTATGTTCTTTATCTTTGTCGCCTCCGTTTACGGTCTCATCGCCGTTCACGACATTCCCTACGAGATAGCCAAGCGGCGCAAACACCCCCATGTAGAGGCGATTCACGCAGCGGGGATCGTAAGCCTCTTCTTAATGCATACGATTTGGCCATTCCTGTGGATATGGGCCTATCTTTTTAGTTCAAAGCCACAACAAGAGGCGGACTTACAAGAGTCTTCATCACCACCCAAGAGATTAAAAAGCAATCGACATCATATGTGGTCAAGGATAGAGACGCTTCTGCACAAAATAAAGCATCCTAAACGACGACGAAAAAAAACCGAACAATCGAATAAGGGAGAGAATTTCTAACAAATTTT
>CAZATZ010000049.1:8128-9489 GCA_964488175.1 uncultured Spirochaetales bacterium | reverse complement strand
ACGTGATTCAAAATAGGGGGGAGCATGAGCCATCTTTTTAGTTCGGGAACGATAGGACAACTGAGTATTAAAAATAGAGTGGTGATGCCGCCGATGTGCCTTTTTCACGCCGATGAGGGGGGACAGCCCAACGAGTTTCACCAATCCCACTACCTCACCCGTGCGATTAACGGGGTGGGGCTGATCATCGTGGAGGCGACGGCGGTCTCTCGAGAGGGGCGTATCTCCACCGCCGATCTGGGGTTGTGGGAGGACGCACAAGTCCAACCTCTCGCCCAAATGGTGCGTGATTGTCAGAAGTACGGGGCGAAAATGGGGGTACAGTTAGCGCATGCGGGGAGTAAGTCTGGCGATGCGCAGACGGTCAACTTTTCGAGTAGCCCTCTGCAGGCGGATGAGAGGTACGCACCGCCCCAAGAGATGAGTCTTAGCGATATCGGTACGTTTGTCGATGATATGCGTGCCGCCGCCAAACGGGCGTGTGAAGCGGGCTTTGATCTGATCGAGATACACGGCGCACACGGCTATCTTATCAATCAATTTATCTCTCCTATCACCAATGAGAGAACCGATGAGTACGGGGGAAGTTTGGAGAAGAGAGCGCGCCTCCTGAAAGAGGTGGTCGCAGCGATAAAAGAGGTCACCCCTCCAACCGTCGCGCTGACCCTCCGCATCTCAGCAAGAGAGTATATGGAGGGGGGCAACAGCGAGAGAGAACTCGCAGAAGTCGTCAATCTGGTCAAAGACTCCCTCGACGGTGTCAACGTCTCAACAGGGGGAGTCGTACGCCGAGATCTCCCCAAACCCAAAATGGATCCCTTCTCCGGTCATCAGATAGAGCCGGCAGAGACGATTCGAGAACTCACAGGGTTAAAAACCATCGCTGGTGGCCTGATCAACGACGGTGTGTTAGCCGACGAAATCATCGCCAAAGAGAGAGCCGACTTTGTCTTCATCGGCAGAGGACTACTGGTAAAAGACAACTGGTGCATCCGTGCGCAAGAAGAGCTAAAAGACCCAGTAGAATACCCCAAACCCTACCTCTCCGCTTATGGAACGTATCACTAGATTTATTCTTGGAAACCCTCTTTTTAACTCGATTTCCTAGAAAAAAAGGAGATACCCTTTTTCATTTTTCTTCAATTATTCTATAATCCTTGCGAAGAATTTATTCCTTATGTTTTTATATTACATGGATATGATACGGATAGGGAGAAAAGGATGGATTACTCACAAATAACCTACCACGTTCGTCCCCTGCCGGCACTGGGGTTAACAAGAGTGCGCTCTAGTGATACGTCCCATAAGCGGAGAGGTAGGGTTTGGGGTATTCTACGGGGTCTTTTAGCTCTTCTTGCGCA
>CAZATZ010000049.1:0-8118 GCA_964488175.1 uncultured Spirochaetales bacterium | reverse complement strand
ACCACGTTCTTGTTAACCCCAGTGCCGGCAGGGGACGAACGAGGCGACAAATCCCAGAAATTCAAAATTTCTTTCAAGAGAGAGAGGTCACCTTTCATCTCACGGTTTTAGACTCAAAAGAACACGCCTACGCAATCATCAGAGAGATTCTCCTTCAAATAAATCGAGAAAAATCTTGTCAAAGGAGTGTTCTTGTCGGGGCGGGGGGAGATGGCACCTGCAACGAGATGATCAACGGAGTGATGAGGTGTTTAGAGGTCGACGACTCTCTGCAACCTCCCTTTTTTGGGTTTATCCCCCTCGGCAGTGGCAACGATTTTGCGACGGGGGCGGGACTCCCAACGAGAGCGAAGCTAGCACTAGAGACCCTCTTAAACGGGACTCCTCGCCCGATGGATGTGGGGATTCTTCAGCTCAAAACCGTTCGGGAGAAATTCTACTTTGCGAACGGGATGGGGGCGGGATTTGACACGTTAATCGCCTTAGAAGCCGAGTCACTAAAAAAAAGATGGAAGGGAATGTCCTACTGGGTGGCGACTCTCAAACTTTTGATCGCATTTCCAGATTGCCTCTCTGTCACACTCGAGTGCGATGGTAAGCAAACTCAACTCCCTATCACTCTCATCTCTATCATGAATGGAAAGACGATGGGCGGAGGATTTAAAACGGCTCCTCAAGCGAGCATGGATGACGGTCGATTAAATCTGTGTAGCACCTTTGCCGAGAGTCGAAGACAGGTGATCTCAGCCCTCTTTTCGTACGTGAGGGGGACGCAGATAGGTCGAAAAGATACGACCACTTTCACGGGAGAGTCCTTCAAAGTGAAGGCCCAGAAGGGTTCTTTTCCTATCCACGCCGACGGTGAGATTCTCTCGACCAATGAGAGTGAGTTTACCGTCTCTTGTCTAAAACATAGGATCGAATTAATTCGGTCATCCTAGAGGTGTCCTAGAGTAAAACGAATCTCGTTATTATGTGGGTTTATGCCATCAATTTTATAAGATAGAGAGGCACTCAAGAGAGAAAAAGGTCTTTGAAAGGCTTTTCCGCACAACAAATCGCACGAAATAAAGTTGAGGAGACGGGAGAAGAGAGATGATAGAAGTGGGTAAGAATCTCTTTGTCGGTTCAGATTTAGACTGTGAATCGGCGAGTAGAGTAGACGTGGGAGAAAAGGTTGAAACAAGCGAAAGAGAGTATGCGATTGTGCATGCGTGTGAGAGTTGCTACCAAAAGGGGGTTGCTCAGCGAGAAGACCTTTCCCCCTCTCTCTCGTCCTCACTTCTTCTTGAAGAGAGAGAGGATATCTACTTAAACTTGATAGACCTAACGCAGGAGTTTCAGAGAGACTCCACGGACAATCTCATGGTTTCCGCTATCCGTTTTATCGAGAAACATCGAGCCACTCACCCCGTTTTAATTCACTGCAACTTTGGGATGTCTCGCTCTCCCTCCGTCGCTCTGCTATATCTCGCCTTTAAGCGTGAGATCAGCTCGGACTCCTTCGCCTCGGCGATGACTGATTTTCAAAAGCGGTACCCCAAATACTCTCCGGGCAGAGGGGTTCAACTCTACCTAGAGCATAGCTGGCAAGAGATTTTAGGGTACCTCTAAAAAATCGATTTCAGGAATTGAAAAAGAGTTTTTTTTAGAGGTGTTCTATCGAAGAAGGGGGAGATGATTGACAAACGAGTAGAAAGAGAACTATACTATCTCTTCAATGAGAAAGTACATATTTATTACAGGAGGGGTTTGTTCCAGCCTCGGTAAAGGGCTTTCTGCCTCTTCAATTGGAACACTTCTAGAGGCTCATGGGTATCGAGTGATTATGATCAAGATTGATCCATATATCAATCTCGATGCGGGAACCATGTCCCCTTTTCAACACGGCGAAGTCTACGTCACCGATGACGGGACAGAGACCGATCTCGATCTGGGGAATTACGCTCGTTATACCAATTCACCTCTCTCTTACGAGAATTCGATCACGACGGGGCAGATCTATCAGCGTGTCATCTCTCAAGAGAGAGAGGGCAAGTACTTGGGTAGATGCGTCCAAGTGGTTCCCCATATTACCGATGAGATAAAGAGGCGAATCTACAGCGCCCACGAGGGGGAAGATTCGCAATCTGAGACGAGTATCGTCATCGTTGAGATCGGTGGAACCGTCGGAGACTTGGAATCCGTTCCCTTTCTGGAGGCGGTTCGGCAGATCATTCACGAACAGCGAGGCGAAGCGAGAGAGACTCTCGCCATCCATCTGACCTTGATGGTCGAGCTTTTAAATGGTGAGCTAAAGACAAAGCCCTCACAGCACTCAATGCGAGAGTTGCGGGAGATAGGGATTCAACCGGAGATTCTGCTTTGCCGTGCCAAAGAACCTCTCAATGAGGATGTACGAAGCAAGTTGGCGATGTTGACGAATGTCGATTACGAGCATGTTTTCACTTCGCAGGACGTCTCCGATACTCTCTACGAGATCCCATTAAATCAACACGCCGAAAAATTGGATATGTGTATCTTAGGACTTCTTGGCCTTAAGTCTAAAAAGAAGGAGATCCTAGGAGAGTGGCGAGATCGTGTCACTCGGTACAAAGAGGCGACGGAGACGCTGACGATCGGCATTTTCGGAAAGTATATCGCATTGGATGATGCGTATAAATCGATCGATGAGGCCTTGATGCACGTCTCGATGCTCAAAGGGGTTCGGCTAAAGTTAGAAAAACTCGATACTGAGGGTGTCAAGGGAGAGAAGCTAGAGCTTTTTCTCGACAAGATCGATGGGCTGGTACTCTCACCGGGGTTCGGTTCCCGAGGAACAGAGGAGATGATCGAGTGTGCTAAATTGGCTCGAGAGAGAAAAATCCCTCTCCTAGGAATCTGCCTAGGAATGCAGATCATGGTGATCGAGTATGCGAGAAATGTACTCGGATTAGAAGAGGCTAACAGTACCGAGTTTACAGAGACACCTCACCCCGTGATCTCCCTTTTAGAGGAGCAGAAAGGGGTTCCAGAGTACGGAGGATCGATGCGTCTTGGTCTCCGAAAAATGAAGCTTGCGACGGGGAGCTTGATACAAAAATCGTATCAGGCGGATGAGGTGAGCGAGCGACACAGACACCGGTATGAATTTTCAAACTCGTACCGTGAGCAATTTGCCCGCAAAGGCTTACGGCAGACCGCTTTTACCATAGATGAGAAGTTGGTTGAAGCGGTTGAATACGAGGATCATCCGTGGGCTGTTGGTGTGCAGTGTCATCCCGAGTATCGCTCTCATCCCTTGAGACCGGCTCCCCTCTTTGTCAGCTTAGTTGAAGCTATTTTAAACAGTGATAAGAGTGGATCTTCTTAAAGAAGATGAGGCACCCTGAGGCACCCGAAGAAAGGGTGCCTCAACAAATTTATCAAGAGAATCGCCTCAAAGAGTTGAGAGGAGATTTTGCTAACAATAACTAATTTTGCTAACAATAACTAATTTTGCTAAATAACTAACAATAACTAACAATAACTAACAATAACTAACAACAACGAGGAGAGGTAAAATGCAACCGTTTTTAAAATTACACCCTTTTATCCAGTCTTACTCTTGGGGAACAAAAGATTTTATCCCACAACTATTACACCAAGAAAACCTCCTTGACGAACCTCAAGCGGAGCTCTGGTTGGGAACACATCCAAACGGAATGACAACTTGCGGGGAAAGTGCTTTGTCTCTCTCTGATATTTTGCAAAAGGACTCACAGTATTACCTCGGTGAAGCGGTAAACGAACTACCGTTTCTCTTTAAGGTTCTCTCTGTGGCGAGTCCTCTCTCTCTCCAAGTTCATCCAACCAAGGAGCAGGCAAAGGAGGGATTTCAGCGTGAAAATAAAGCGAGAATTTCAACGCACTCCTTGCGGAGAAACTACAAAGATGCGAACGAAAAACCTGAAATTATCGTCGCCCTTACTACCTATTACGGACTAAGTGGATTCCTCCCTAAAAATAGTATCGCAGATAATTTAGCCCCTCTTGCGATGTCAGATAGTCTAAAAAAACTCTTCGAACCGAATGACTTAGTCGATGAGGTCTGGCTAAAGAGTTTCTTTTCTGCCCTGATCAATCTGACGCAGGGAGAGCGAACAACGCTGATAAAGAGTGCCCTTGAGTATCATAACGGTGAATCCGTTGACGACAAGAGAGATTATCGATATTGGTTGCAAAGATTGTGCTCTCTTTACCCAGAAAATCCTACGGCGTTGGCTCCTCTCTTTCTCAACCTTTTTTCCTTAAACCCTGGAGAGGGTCTCTATGTTGCACCAGGAACGCTTCACTCCTACTTAGAGGGTAACGGAGTCGAGCTGATGGCAAGCTCCGATAATGTCCTACGAGCAGGATTAACCCCAAAACATGTCGATATTGCGGAACTCTTAAAAATTACCTCGTTTCTGCCCTCTCCCTCTTCTGTTATCGAACCAACCATCGCTGAGCCGCGCTCCCCTTGGCTGACCTACCCAACATCGACGAGTCAGTTTAAGTTATTTACGAATAACCAAAAAATGAACAAATTCTCTCTTAATAGTGTCTCTTCTTATGGAAAAATTTTGATAGTGGTTAAGGGCAATTTCAAAATAAGTGACGGCTTAAATCATATATTGGAGCTAAAAAGAGGAGACACTCTCTTGGTGGCGGCGGAGGCGACTGAGGTGAATATCGAGGGAAACGGTGCCTTTTTCTGTGCGACAAAAGAGTTGTAATCGAAGAGAAAAACGTTCTCTCTTTTTAGAGGTACCCGTAAGAGAGTCGAAAACGTTCAATTTCCTCTCCCCCTAACATTTGGAAAAAAGTAAGGAAGAAGGTATGCGTTTTTCTCTGATTAGTGTCGGCGATGAGGTCTTGTGTGGTGACGTTGTTAATACAAATGTCTCCTTTCTCGCCCAAGAATTAACCACGGCTGGATTTGATGTTTTGCAACATCTGGTGGTGAGTGACACCCGAGAGAAGCTAAAAAAAACCTTTGATTATGCCTTTCAATTCTCAAACGTCGTGATCACAAGTGGGGGTCTCGGTCCGACCCAAGACGATTTGACAAAAGAGACAGCGACCGAGTACTTTGGACAGAGCCTTGAGATGAATGAAGAGGCTCTCTCTACTCTTAAAAATTTCTTCGCCAAAAAAAAAGAGAAGATGGCGGAGGCGAACTTTAAACAGGCTATGTTCTCCCCAGAATCGATCCTCCTTGTGAACGATTTTGGAACGGCTCCAGGGGCGATTCTCTCTCAACGTTGTGACGAAGAGGGCTTGGAGAGTGAGAGATTTATTATCCTCCTACCAGGACCACCCAGAGAGCTAAAACCGATGTTTCGCCGTTCCGTTTTGCCGTGGTTAAATGAACGTAGCCACCAAGTGATCGTTTCAAGACGTTATCAATCGGTTGGACTCGGAGAGAGTGATGGAGAGGATCTACTAAAACCGATTCTTAGCGATGGAAATCCCTCGCTCGCCCCCTACGCCAAACTTGGATACGTTGAGTATAAGATGGTGGCACGAGCGGAGAGTCAGAGAGAGGCCGAAGAGCTTATCAAACCGCTCGAGAGAGAGTTCTTGACCACCATGAAGGAGTACATCGTGGGAGATGGCTCTCTCTCGTTAGAGGAGACGGTGGTTCAACTCCTTCAATCAAGAGGACTCACCTTAGCCGCCGCTGAGAGTTGTACGGGGGGACTCTTCGCCAGTACCCTTGTTAACTGCCCTGGCGTTTCGTCGACTTTTTTAGGCTCTTTCGTGACCTATTCAAATGAACTAAAAAGAGAGGTTCTCGGGGTCTCTTCAGAGATTTTAGAGCGTTATGGTGCCGTTAGTGAAGAGTGTGTTGAAGAGATGGCTCGAGGAGCTCAAAGGGTAGCGGGGAGTGATATTGTCGTCGCTCTGACCGGTCTTGCAGGACCAGAGGGTGGTACGAAAGAGAAACCCATTGGGCTGGTCTATCTGGGGATTCTTTTTCGTGGAGAGTACTCATGTGAACGAGTACAGTTTTTAGGAGACCGGAACGCAATTCGACACCGAGTCGTCATTTTAACGCTCTATCGCCTCTGGCAGAAGTTTCGTGAATAATCTCCCATAAAGACTCGATGTTAGGAAGCAACTTAATCTCAAGCGAGAAGTGAACAAGGATTTTTTAGAGGCACCCTTTAATTACGTTTTTGAGCAAGGGTTCTGGATGGAGATGAGGGGAATCGAACCCCTGACCTCATGAATGCCATTCATGCGCTCTACCGACTGAGCTACACCCCCAGTGTTATACACCTCTTTTCATTCTCAGAATGGTAGAGAGTTTTCTTATGATTGTCAATAAACGAAAACGAATTGTAGAGGTAGGATTATACTTCCCTTTTAAGGGGGCTTTGGGAGATATTCCAACGATGGCGGAGAAGAGTGAGTATTATAGAAAAATGGCAGACCTCTGGGAGGAGGAGTACGAGCCGTATAAAAACCTAAGTGATAGCGAAGAATTCTATCGAGAGATCGGTTTCTCTGGTGGTTTGAGAGGTATCATAACCCCTCTGTTGTCCCGTTTCGAAGATGAATTCAATCGGAAGCCGATCTTAGATTTTGGTTGCCATGAGGGAATGATGCTTGAGCATTTTTCTCAACTCTCGGTGCAAAAATATGGGGTAGATATCAATAAATCATCGATTGAGAGAGCAAAAGAGAGGTACTCTCACTACCATTTTACGTCTTATGACGGGACTTTCCCTCTTCCCTTTTCGACGAAGATGTTCGGAACTATTTTTACGGCGGGTGTTTTAAAGCATATTCGATACCGAGATAGGGAAGAACTCTACGGTGAGTTTTCTCGTCTTGGTGATTATCTCTTTGTTCTCGAAGAGATTTCAGAGGAGCGAAGAGAGGAGAGGGTTGGTCGTTTCACCCTCTTTCACGGCAATTTTTTAGAAGAGTTAAACTCTCTCTTTACCCCTCTTTTCACCGAGACGATTCAGACAAAGGGGTGGGGAAACCACTTAGTCGCTCTCTATGCGACCTCTTGTCCCCTATGCGGTGAGTATGAGAACGATAAAAAAAGTGATGGGAAGGGGAGATAATGGATCTTCTCACTCTATCGAGGAGACTCGAGTTATTTGAAAAAAATATACTTTATACACTAAATAGTTGTCATGTAAAAAAAGATAATCTATTTTGTCCTAACCAAAATAGAGGAAGGATGATTTGAGATCCTTTCATAAACTCAAAATAATAAAAAACCTCTAAGAGGAGAGATGCATGTTTACCGGATTAATTGAAGAGATGGGGATCGTCACGGGCGTTCAACCTCTGGATAAAGGGATTCTTTTGACCATTCAGGCGGACCAAATTTTACAAGATGCGAAGATTGGTGATAGCATTATGACGGATGGCGTCTGCTTGACCGCTATTTCTGTCAAGAAAAATGAGTATAGTGCAGAAGTAATGAACGAGACGTTAAAGCGATCGACGTTGGGAAATTTAAAGGTGGGTCATCGAATCAATTTAGAGAAATCGTTGACCCTTCAAACCCCCCTAGGAGGTCATTTAGTTACTGGAGACGTCGACTGTCAAGGGACGATTCAGGAGATTGTCAACGATGGAATTGCCAAGATATTTACGATAAAACCGGAGGCAAAAAACTACTTACGTTATTTGGTCTACAAAGGACGTGTCACGATTGACGGAGCGAGTCTAACCGTTATGGAGTTAAAAAAAGAGAGTTTTTCTGTTAGTTTAATTCCCCACACTCTTGAGAATATTGGTTTGGGCAAAAAGAAGGTCGGGGAGAGTGTAAATCTAGAGTTTGATCTAATCGCAAAGCACATCGAAAGACTTCTACTCTTCGACAAGAAAGAAGAGAGTCAGGAGCTGGATGTTGATTTTTTACGAGAGAATGGATTTATCGTCTGCTAGAAATTAATCTTTGGGGCGGAGATCGCTCCTCTCCGAAAAAATTATTTTTTACGGCGGATTTTTTGATACCCTTCGACCAGAGGTTGGGGTAGATGATTGCGTAAATAGTTACGAAGAGGGTCGGTAAGAAAGGCGAAGATGATCGAAATTCGTTCCCCCCTTGAAGAGGCGTACTCCCAAGCAATTTTTACATCTTCTTTT
>CAZATZ010000048.1:0-9575 GCA_964488175.1 uncultured Spirochaetales bacterium | reverse complement strand
CGCCCTCACTCGCTCTCTCAGGAGCTCGTGGACTCATCTCTGTTGATCTCTCAGGGGGACGTGGACTCACCCTTCTCACCTCTGCGGGAGTTGCGGTAACAGGTGGGGTAGACTTCTCCTCTTGAGTCGGTGGGCGCAACGGAGCGGGACGAAGTGTGATGACAGTCTTCACGCCCGTTGTTTTTTCTTTCTCCTCCATCGGCGGTGTCGGTGTGGCTGCAGGTGTAGGTGTGGGAGCGGGGACAAGACTCTTAACCACTTTTTTTGGTTCTACGACCGGTTCTGCTATCGGCTCTTCTTTGATAGCGACGGGAGTATACGCAGGTTTTTCTGGAGCAAAACGAGGGAGTCCCGTATCAACATCTAGATTCAAACTCTCACTTTTAGAGGAGATCGTCGGGTATTCTAACGGGGTTACCTCCTCGGTGTAGACGGAAGAGAAATCAAGAGACCTCTCCTGTTTATTCTCCGCCTGAAAATTCTCGTTTGGTTTGGGTGATCGACTTGGCTGATACACTGGATCTCGAAGAGCGACATCGGGTAAGAGAGATAGCTCTCCCTCCTTCTCACTCGCTGAAGGGGATTCGCTAGCGAGTCTCTCACGAGGGAGACGGGGATTTAGAAAGAGAGGAGAGGCGTCATTCGTTCCCTTTGTTTCGCTTAGTCGATTGGAGGAGGGAGGAGGAGACGGAATCGTTGTACTCGGAAGAGCGTCCCCCTTTGGCTGAGCGGCAAAACTCCCCAAAGGACTAAGAGAGCCGTCACGATACGGCGGTATGTTACTAGGCTCTTCCGTTATCACAGGATTAAAAAGCAGATCTTCCCCAGAGTTAGTACTCGTCTTACTGGGAGTATAACTCCCTCCCTCATCGAGATCACCCAGAAGAGAACTCTTATCTAGCAGCGGCGAAACTCTCTCCCCGCCCGTTGAACTAGCAAGAGGGGTTGCTGGGGGAACGATAGTAGTCGGCGTCGCTGGAGAAACGGTGGGAGTAGGGATCGCCGAGGGAACGGTGGCAGTAGGAGAGAAGGGAGGGACTGTTTCTTCATTATCTGCTTTCTTATCAGCTCCGTTATCCGTCCCGCTAACTGTAGCTCCGTTATCCGTCCCGTTAACTGTGGCTCCGTTATCTGCTCCGTAACCGGCGTCATAACCTCCTCCGTAGTCACCAGTGTAGTCACCAGTGTAGTCACCAGTGTAATCACCTGTGTAATCACCTCCGTAGTCACCAGTGTAATCACCTCCGTAACCCCCTTCGGATTCTGAGTAGTATGAGTCGTAACCGTCTGTTAAATCTTGAACTAGCTGAATCGAAGGATTCTCTCCTCTCTCACGCACCTCTCTGGCGAAGAGGGGTAAATCTTCTGAGTTATTGCTCAATGAACTTTTGGTCGATGAACTTTTGGCAGAGAGAGAAAAAGTCAGAAAAAATAGCGCAATACAGGCTAAGAAGATCCTAATATCACTCTCTCTTTTCTTGATTTTACGTACTTTTCTTTTGCGTATCATACTCTGTACATCCTTGTCTTCGTCATAATATCCTACGGGAAATCCTATCTCCACTTATCGACCCAGCAGAATCGATTATTTAAAAATTTTCTCTTTTATCTATAAAAAGGAGATATTTAGGGTACCTCACAAAAATCAATTTCAGAGAATAACGAAGAGATTTTTTGTCCCGTCAAAGAACTGAGAACGGAGTTTCGCCGAGATTTTCCCCGATGCGAAATGAGTAGTTTAGAGGTTCCCTTTAGTAATAAAGAGCGAAGGAGATAAAAAATCTTCCTATCAATTCTCTCAGAACTCTAAACCCTTTTCTCTTTCTGACGAAAAAGAGAGCGAAGGGTAATCGAGATAGGTCTCTTCAAAAATGTTGAATTATCTTTTTAATCCAGACAGGAACCCCTACTTGGAGTTCCTAAGAGATGGCAGAGAGTCCCCTAAAGGAAATGAAGAATGGAAAAAATTCGAGATCTAAAGAAAATCCTTGGGGCGGAGATTGAACAAATCACCTTCTACCTAACCTACATTATGAAGATCAGGGAGAACCACTCAGAGAAAGAGTCTCTCGTCCCTGAAGATCTTATCAACGATCTGAACAACGTCTCGTTGCGATTAAAAGAGCTATCTCTCATTCGTCGACAAATTATCGAAGAGATGGCCAACCATTTTCAGCTCCCAGAACCCGCCTCGATGCAAGACGTCTTGTCCCAACTAGATAGGGAGGATCGAACGGAGATCCAAGAGAGTGTCGTCTTAGTACGAACCATGCTCTTGAAGGCAAAATCTCAGACAAATCGAATCGAATCTCTCGTCAAAAATAAGAGAGAGATGCTCGACCTTCTCATGAATAGCGTGAGAAAACCGAGACACGTCTACCACCGCCACGAACACTCTTCATCAGCGATCAATTCTCCTATCTGGGTAAGCAAGGAGTTATAAGATGTCATCAACTTTTTCAGGAATAGAGATAGGAAAACGGGGGGTTCAAACTCACCAAAAAGCGTTGGAGGTCGTCGGTCACAACCTCACCAACGCTTCGACGGAGGGGTATAGTCGCCAGCGAATTACGATGCAGACGGTTCAACCACTCTCCGATCCATCGGCGGCTCGTGAGCTAACGACGGGACAGGTCGGACAAGGGGTTGAGGTACGCTCGATAGAGCGGGTGAGAGATCTCTTTCTCGAACAACGAATCTTAACGCAGACGGACAATCAAGCGTACTGGGAGTCACGTGATCAGTATATCGAGATGACCTCTCAGGTCTACAATGAAATCGGTGAGGGTTCACTTCGAAACTTGATGGATCGGTTTTGGAAATCTTGGGATGAACTAGCCGTCAACCCAGAAGATATGGGCGGACGCAGTATCGTCCAGCAACACGGCGAGGCTCTGATAAAGGGGATTAACAACCAGTTTGAACGGTTGAACGGCATTCGAACCATGGCTGACGATGAGATCCAAGTCGATGTCAACACACTCAATGGATATCTAGACGATATTGCCGCCTTAAATATCCGAATTTCTCAGGCAGAAGCGGTCGGAGATATCCCCAACGATCTCCTCGACAAACGTGATCTATTCGTTGAAAAAGTAGCCCAATACCTTCCCGTCTCGGTTGAATACAGCCGTGACCCAGATGAATTTTTACTCTACACAAACGGACGTCATCTCGTCCAAGGCGGAGTCGTCTCTCCGCTAGAGACCGAGGGAAATCCAGACAATGAAGGGTTTGTCGACATTCGTTGGAAGAAGAGCGGCGATCTCGTCGATCTCTCGGGGGGAAAATTGGCGAGTCTCGTTCAAGTGCGTGACGTTGACGTACGGGGAGAGATTCAACGATTGGATACGATGACTCTAAATTTGACCGATTCGGTGAATGATATCCACCGTCGTGCTTGGTCTATGAACGGACAGACGAATATCGATTTCTTTGTTGAGAGACAGGGAGTCTTGACGATAGACGGAAATTTGGATACGACCGGTGACGGAAACTTCGACTCGACCTACCTCTCTCGCATAACGGGGACAACTCTCCTCGAGAAGGAGCAACAACCGGGGTTACAGGGTGTGATAACTCTGCCCGGTTTAAACGGCGATGACCTCGTCGAGATCAACTACAACGCAACCGATAGGGTGCAAGATATTCTCGATAGAATCAATAACTCTCAGAGTGAAGTGACATCAACTCTCAATAGTGAGGGGAGAATTGTTCTCAAAGCGACGAGCGCTAACGACGTCAACAATCCCGACTTTGTGATCCGCCACCTCCAAGATTCGGGTCTCTTTTTGACGCAGTACGCAGGGGTTTTACAAGCTCCAGGAATCGCTGGTGCGTATACCTCTAACCAGCCGAATGCCGTCGATCGTCTCACTCAGGGGGGGGATATTCAGTACTCCGTAGGCCCTGTTGCTCACCCTTCGGCGACCTTTGGACTCAGCGATGCGGTGGCGGGTGATATTACCTCGATCGCCGCTGGATACGGAGATGGAATTCGAGATGGTGCCACCGCAGGGGATAATCGAGCCGCTCACGATATCGGAAAACTCAGGTACAACAAGATAGCCGTAGGAGAGGCGACAACCTTTGTCGACTACTTCGCCGACGCACTCGCCGATATGGGAACCCGATCGGATGTCGCCAATTTTACCAAGGATACCTTCGACGGTATCTTAAAGGATTTGACCGATTGGAGAGAGTCCATTTCGGGAGTGAGTATCGACGAAGAGGTCTCAGAGATGTTGAAATATCAACACGGTTACCAAGCCTCTGCTCGGTTTTTAAATACGTACAACCAGCTTTTAGACACGATTATCAACGGGCTTGTTTAGAAAAAACTCGTGAGAAAAAGTTTGAAGGATAACCTAAAAATGAGCCTTAAAAGAGGGAGAGAGTAAAAAATGAGAATCTCTACCAACCTAACAAGTGATACTCTACGATATAGTATGACTCGTCGTGATGATGAGATCGAAGATATTCAAACGGGAATTGCCAAGAGTTCCCGATTGAATAAACTCCAATTCGATCCCGCCGATGCGAGTTCGGTGACTCGCCTCAACTCCAAATTGTATCGATTTGAGGAGTACGAGAAGAATCTCCACGAGGTCGGCGATCGTCTCAACCTCGCCGATGGTGCCATTCAAGAGGGTATCCAGCTCATCCAGAGAATACGGGAGATCTCTATCCAAGGAGCCAACGGAACGAACTCACGAGACGACATGATGTTCTTGGCTCAAGAGGTCGATCAATACTTGAGAGAGATGGTCAAGATCGGTAACGATAAAGATGGACAGGGGAAGGCCTTGTTCGCTGGAAACGCCACTCTCGGAACCGCTTACAGTACCGAAGAGGGACGAGTCGAGGGGTTAGAGGGAAGTTTCATTACCGATGTTCGCTACCTAGGGGATAACCAGAGAAAAAAAATTGCGGTCGATGATAACCACTACCTCGACAGTAGCCGACCGGGGAGTGAGGTCTTCTGGGCCGATAACAACTCCATCTACTCTCAGACCGACAGCCAAAATTACGTTGCCACTGAGGATACATTTATCAAAATAGATGAGAAACAGATCGATATCAATCAAGGAGATAACGTCTACGCGATTATCGACAAGATAAATAACGCAAACGTCTCGGTCAGAGCTTCACTCGACCCAGATTTCAATGGATTGATTCTTCAGGCGACCGAACCTCACCAAATATGGGTCGACGAACCGCTCGAATCCTCCACGTTAAAAGATCTGGGAGTCATTCAAGCCAACGGAACAAGACCACCCAATAATTTGGCAAACAACACGGTTGTCACGGGAGGCAATCTTTTTGATACGATTATTCAAGTTCGAGACGCCTTAGCGAAGGGTGATCACGAGGCCTTGGGCAGTCGGGGAATTTATGGAATCGATCAAGGTCTGAAAAATCTAACGAAGAGTCTCAGCGATATCGGAGCGACGGTCAAACGTTCGCACTCGGTGTTGGCGAGGCACAATAGTGAGATTTTGACGACTGCGTCATGGGCATCACGAAAAAATGATTTAAATATGGCAAAGGCGATCGTCAGATTGAAAGAGTTGGAGGCAGTTCAGCAAGCAACTTATCAAGTGGCGGGGAAGATTTTGCAGAGTACATTGATGGATTATATAAGGTAGGTATATATGAAAATTGAAACAGCTCAATTTGGCGATATTGAGATCGATGAGAGACAGAAACTCTCAGTCAGTCATATTATTGGTTTTGAGGAGTACAAGAAGTACGCCCTTCTTGATGGAGATCCCCCTTTCTACTGGTTACAATCTTTGGAAGAAAAAGATTTTAGCTTTGTCTTGATAGACCCCTGTGTCTTTCACCCAGACTACTCTCCGACCTTTGCGAAGACAGAGATTAAAGAGCTCGGTCTAAAGAGTGTTCACGACGCTCTTGTTTTGTCCATCGTTACCGTTATTGGACCAGAAAAATTGACGGCGAACTTACTAGCACCTCTCGTTATTAATCCGAATAACCACCAAGGGGCCCAGTTGATCGTTCAAGAGGATAACAGGTGGTTCACAAAACACGATATTTTTACTGAGTTCTTTGACTTGCATAAGAAAGAGATGATATGTTAGTTCTCGCAAGGAAATCAGGAGAGAGTCTTATCATTAATGATAATATAGTCCTGACCATTGTCGATATCAAACGAGATCTGGTAAAGATCGGCATCGAGGCACCTAAAGAGGTTAAGATTTACCGCAAAGAGCTCTTTGATTCGATTCAAGAGGCGAATAAGACTGCGATCGTGAAAAAGGGTATTGAACTACCCAAATTCCCTAAAAAGGAAGACTCCGACGAGTCGTAGGAGAGGGGCTTCTCGCCTTCTCTTACGATTCAAAAACGAGTAAATCCTCTCTTAGGAAGCCTCTCACACCTCGGGCATTTCGAAACAGATATTGCGACAGATATCACTGCAGATATCACGGGCAAATATTTGTTGCGAACCGTCACCATTGGCATAGTCGAACGACGATCGTTCACGATGCCCGAGGTAGATTTTTTCACCGTCTCTCATTCAACTGGGTGACACGTCTCTTCTATCCTAGTAGTATGATCTCATGGAAAAAGAATACGACTCCCCCCACCAAATTTTAGAGCGACTCTTCGGTTACCGCTCCTTCCGTGGCGCTCAAGAGTCCGTTATCGCACATACGCTAGCGGGAAAAGACTCACTCGTTATCATGCCCACGGGGGGAGGCAAATCTCTCTGTTATCAAATTCCCGCCCTTCTTTTTTCGGGACTAACCGTCGTTGTCTCACCCCTTCTCGCCTTAATGCGCGATCAAGTCACCGCCCTTCAGGCCAACGGAATTGCCGCCGCCTACCTAAACTCGATGCTCAATCAAGAGGAGTCTCGCTCCCTCTTAGACGAGCTAGAACGGGGAGAGATTAAACTCCTCTACCTCTCCCCAGAACGTCTCTTAAACGGATATTTTCTCTCTTGGTTAGAAGATCACCCCCCCGCCCTCTTTGCGATCGATGAGGCGCACTGTATCTCGACGTGGGGTCACGATTTTCGCCCCGAATACAACAAGCTAACCGTTCTTAAAAACCTCTTTCCCTCGACTCCGATGATCGCCCTCACGGCGACCGCCGATAAGGCGTCAAGAGAGGATATTCTCTCCAAATTACAACTCAAAGAACACGAACTCTTCTTAGACTCTTTTGCCAGAGATAATATTCACATCTCACTTCTTTCTGGGCGAGACCGCTTTAAACAGATCGCCAAATATCTCTCCAAACACGAAAAAGAGAGCGGAATCATCTACTGTCTTAGTCGCAAGAGTTGTGAAGATATCAGCGAAAAGCTCAAAAAACAGGGGTTTCAAACAGCCTATTTTCACGCAGGAATGACTCCCCCAGAAAAGATGCGAGTCCAAGAAGAGTTCTCCAACGATAAGGTTAAAGTCATCTGTGCGACCATCGCCTTTGGAATGGGAATCGATAAATCGAATGTTCGGTTCGTTCTTCACTACAATATGCCAAAAAATATCGAGGGGTACTACCAAGAAATAGGGAGAGCGGGCAGAGATGGAGCGGTGAGTGAAGCGATCCTCTTCGCCAGTTACGCCGACGTCGTCCAGTACCAAGGATTTATTGAAAAGTCAGAGGCACAAGAGGAGCAGAAATTTGTTCAGAGAGAGAAGCTCAAGAGGATGTTCGATTACACCTTATCGGGAAATTGTCGACGAAACTTCTTACTAAACTACTTCGGAGAATTTCGAGTTGATAAGTGTGGAAATTGTGATAACTGCCAACAGCCCAAAGAGGAGATCTCTGGAACTATCTTGGCTCAAAAGGCTTTATCAGGCGTCTACCGTACCGAAGAACGGGTAGGGGTAAATTTACTCATCGACATTCTCAGAGGCTCTTTCCGCCAAGAGGTACAAGAGAGAGGGTACCACCTTCTAAAGACTTATGGGGTTGGAAAAGATCTGAGCTTCCAAGAGTGGGAGTCGTATATCATGCAATTTGTCAACCAAGGATTTCTCGAACTCCTCCTCCATGAAGGCAAGCGTCTCTCGCTAACTCCTCTCGCCGGCCAAGTTCTCAAAGGGGAGATGTCGGTCTCTCTCATCGCCTACCAAGAAAAAAAGAGGGGTGAGACGGTCTCCCCCTCCCCTCCTTCCCAAGAGAGTACAGCGGTAGACAAAGAGGTTTTCGAATCCCTGAGATCGCTTCGAAAAGAGTTGGCAGAGGCGGACGGAATCCCCCCCTATCTCGTCTTCAGCGATAAGAGTTTAAAAGAGATGGCGAGCGAACTCCCCCAGACAAAGGCGCAGTTTCTTCAAATTAACGGAGTAGGAGAGTTTAAACTAGAAAAATACGGAGAGGACTTTTTAGAGGTTTTGAAAGAGAAGTTGTAAAGGGAACCTCTAAAGGGAGGAGAATCTTAAAAGATCGAGTTAGAGACGAAAGAGAACTCTCCGATTCTCTACACCACCAGAGGAAACCGTCGCAGAAATTGACCAGCAAGGGGATACAAATTGGCGGATTTTGACGGTATTACTCGCTGGAAACTCTCTCTTTATAGTCAGTTAACAAGTAGTCAAAAGTCAATCAAAATGTCAACGATCAATTGACAACTAATTTCATAACCTTTATTATTGTTTTATAATAAATATATTGATGAGTGATTTTAGCTTAGAGAAGGAAGATCTTTTATCTGAAAGGAAACACCTCTCTCTTCCCCCACAATTCATGGGAGGTAAAAGAATGAATTCCCGTACGATTTTTATCGTTGTCGTTGTCATCGGTCTCGTCCTCGGTTCTCTCCTTCTTTTTCGTCATCAGAGAGGTAATTCCATGGCGTCAGAGAAGCTCACCTCAAAACAGCTGGCAAAAATTTTGAAGAGAGGAAAACCGCAGGTCTGGGATGTTCGCACCCCCGAAGAGTACCAAGAGGGGCATATTCCAGGTGCCATCAATGTTCCACTAAGCGAATTAGAATCCGAGGTAACAAAACTCCTTCCCTCAAAAAAGACTCGTCTTATTCTCTACTGTCGTATAGGAAGTCGCAGTAAGCGGGGAAGAGAGATATTATCAAGGATAGGTTACACAAATGTAAAAGATTTCGGCGGTATCAACCGATGGGAAGGTTCTCTCGAAAAGTAATCAACGAGCCAGCAAGTACGTATACCTCGCCTAAAAACAAAGCTTTTCTGCACAGAAATCTCTCCCTCTTTTTGACGGGTACCTCTCAAAAACTCTTTTTCATTTCTAGCTCGTTATTTTCTGAAATCGATCTTTTAGAGGTACCCATAAATTCATGGGAAAATTTCCCCTCGTACATCTCCCAAATTCGTCACTCTTTTTTTTCTTTCTCTCTATTCATTGAATTTTTGAGAAAATTCAGTTACGATTAGTAGTGGTTTTATCAAATTCGCCTGTAAACTCTCTTCATGCTCTACTAAAACTAGATAAAGGGTATCTCTAAATACTCTCAGTCTCCACCTCATCATCTTGAGTCTCTCGTGGCGAATACCTTTTAATAAAGAATAAGAGTTCGGTAAAAAAGAATTTTCCCGAGAGGCTCCTATCGTTTT
>CAZATZ010000047.1:6742-9665 GCA_964488175.1 uncultured Spirochaetales bacterium | reverse complement strand
ATTCCAACGGCCAACCCATGAGCCTTTAGCTTGGTATTGGGACACGTCTTGAGCAACTCGTCCAGAGTCCCTGTCATCGCCTGTTGCCACCCGTCGGACTCTCTATTTTTTCCGTAAGCGACTCCGTCCATAATGCAGAGAACAACGGGGCCTCTTCGACTTCCCATCTTTGGATTTTTCTTTAGTGCGTCAACCATAATCATAGATTCCTCATCATCTTCTTGGTAATCTCTTGAAAGAGAATTTTACAAGGGTTAAATTTCTTTTTTTTAGCTCTCTCATCATAGATCAATTCACTCCCTTATTCTACCTCTGGCCCTTCTTGTTTATACCTTTTTCTTAAAAAATTCGATGTGAATCGTGAAAATTCATCAACTATTTTTTTTAGCGTACCTTGAAAAATTCGATTCCCGAAATGAAAAAAAGTTGGAAACAAGTTTTAGAGGGTGACCGTAATAGGATGAATCACGCAGTTCTTGTCATCTTGCAATAATATCAAATACAATTAGCATCATTATGACTAACGACCCCCTTAAAAAATACCTTTAAAGTAGAGAGCGACCATGCAAATCACGCAGCAAATTATGCAACGATTTTTAAAAGAATTACGTCCGTTAATTGCCAGGTGGTGGACAACGTATTACTCTCTGATGAAGATTATGTTGCCAGCCATCGTCGTTGTTTACATCCTACAACAATTTGGTTTGTCGCAGATCTTTGCTCAGTGGAGCGCCCCCTTGATGGCAAGCATAGGGCTTCCTGCCGAATTGTCACTCGTGTGGATGGCGGGTATCTTCGCCAATATTTACACCGCAGGGAGTGTACTCATCGCTCTCAATTCAGAACTCTCACTGACCTTGGCACAGGCAACCACCCTCTCTTTCTTGATTTTGGGCGCACACTCGATGATCATGGAGCAGAGCATCGTGAGACAGACTGGTTGCCGAGTGTTAGCCAGTCTCCTCTTTCGCGTAGGGATGGCGTACGTTCTTGCGTGGGTTGTCTTCCAATTCTACCGAGTGACGGGTCTCTCCTCTTCTCAAAAAGCACACATTTGGTGGAAACAGAGTTCCAGTAACGATGGGACGTTTCTCTCGTGGCTCATCTCTTCCGCCCAAACCATCGTCAATATCGCTCTGATTTTATTTGCTCTGATCGTACTCTTGCACATTTTTAACTTAATAGGAGGCAATCGATTACTCGAAAAAATCTTAGCCCCCCTCTTTGTACCCCTAGGAATTAGCCCCAAAGCGGCCGATATCACCGCTATCGGCTTCTTGATGGGATTAAGCTACGGGGGTGGTTTGCTTATGAGCGAAGTAAAGAGAGGACATCTCTCATCAAGGAGTGTTTTTATGAGCATGAGCCTACTCATGCTTATGCACAGTATCATAGAAGATGTACTTTTAATGGTCTCTTTTGGGGCGGATTGGAAGATGCTCTTTCTTTTTAGACCCCCTCTCGCCTTTCTCGTTTTGTGGCTTTGGCACTTTGTGATAAAAGCCTTACCCGACTCTCTCTTCTACCACCTTTTTTACAAAAAGAGAGACTTATCAACGTGAGAGTCATGAAGGTCAAAAATAGGTCGTAACACCTCCGACAACCCCATCACTCGCCCCCCCTCCTCGTCAAACTCTTTCCGCCACTGTTCTCGCTAGCAAGAACCGATTACCTCTCTCCCCTTTCGGCGGGGATTCTCTGAAATTTCTGTTCTTTTGACAGAGATCCACTTATACTCTCTAGGAACCCTCTAAGAACCCTCTAAGAAGAGACGAGTTGGTAAGTTTTGGACCAGATGTGCGAACGTAAAATTCCCCTCGAATCTCTAACTCTTCGTCGTTCCTCTCGCCACTAGAGTACCTCTAAAAACTCAATTTCAGAAAATAACGAAGAGATTTTTTATCCAGTCAAGGAACTGAAAACGGAGTTTGACCAAGATTTATCATGAAGTGAATTTATCATGAAGCGAAATACGTATTTCAGTGGCGCCATAACAAACCTTGGGATTAACAGAAAAGATCTAGTTAGAGATGAAAAAGGGTTTTTTAGAGATACCCACTAGTAGAATTGTACTCATTTTTTTGATAAATCTACCGATGAGAGAAACGATATGAAGGCGATTTTTATAGTTTCTCTCTTCTTTTTAAGTTGCCAACTCTCGGTAGGTGAACCCGAAGATCCACCTTTTAGAGAGAGTGTTCCCGATATTGTTGCCTACGACTTGAACGTGGTTGATGTGAAGAAAAATGGGGAGAAAAGAGAGCTATCTGCCGCCAAGGTTACCATCTTCGAAGAGGAGAAGAGAACCCTCTTCTACAAGGTCTCTTACGTTGAGACAAAGAACGATGAACCCGTTGCCAACGGCTCAATTACCTTTGCCGAGTTAAGCGATGATCAGAATTTAATTGAGTTAAGATCCGGTTTTGATTTTTACTCCAATGAGGAAGAGACGCGCATCAAGGCCGAATCTCTCACCTTTAACCGTGACGAAAAAGCCCTGCGAACCCCTCCTGAGAGAGAGGTTCGCATAAGAAAAGACAGCGGAACAACCTTGATCGGGCGAGGATTTCAAGGCGATATCCAGCGCAATCAGTACTCGTTTTATCAGACAGAGGGTATACTCGTCGACGAGAACGACTCCAAAGACTCCGACGGCGAAAAAGGTACGAGTTTAAAGAGTTCAACTCTCTTTGAAAAACTATCGCCTTCCCAGAAGCCGAACAACCCCTCCGTCAAGCGTTCTCTCTCGGATGAGAAAAACGAGATAACCCTTCCTCCCGCCTCGGATCTATCCAAGTGGGAGAGAGAGAAAGAGCCGACGTTAACGGAGAAGAATTCAAAAGATGGGGTACAGACCTTTGATGAGAGAGAGAACGAAAGGCGACAAAGAGAGGAATCGAAATCCGCAGAATCGACTCCCAAA
>CAZATZ010000047.1:0-6642 GCA_964488175.1 uncultured Spirochaetales bacterium | reverse complement strand
AGAGAACGAAAGGCGACAAAGAGAGGAATCGAAATCCGCAGAATCGACTCCCAAACCGACTTCTCAATCTACTCCAAAACCGACTTCCCAAGCGACTCCTCTGCCAACCTCACCCCCTCGCCCAAGCGAACCTCTTCCGCCCCCTCCCCCTCCAGCAGTTCTCGATCCTAGTGAAAAATAGTACAACAGACCTCAACGGTTCATCGACCTACCCTCTTCTAGCAAATCTTAAAAAATATCTCTTGCTCTTCTTCCTCGTCTGCTCCTCACTCTCGCCTCTTCTCGCCCAAGATATTCGGATTTGGGGAGATGAGATCACCTCCATCCTCGCCGAAGGACGTGAGAAAACCTCTCTCATCGGAAATGTTCGAATCGAGAGAGATGCGAAGATCATTTTAGCCAATTCGGCTATTATCGAGGGAGCGGATAACGACTTGATCACCTTTGAGGGAAATATTCGACTACGAGACGCAGAAAACGAATTTACTCTTAACGCCGAAGAGTTACAGTTTGACACAAACGCTGAGGTTCTCATCGGTCGGGGAACTATCCGAATGGACGACGAGAAAAACAACGTCCAGTTGGAGGCTCAATATCTGCGCTACGATGAGAATTTAGAGAAGGTTGAACTTCAAAACTCGATTCAAATTGTGCAAGATGATTTAGTCGTTACCTCGCAAAACGCTGTCTACTGGAAGGACAGACAGATTCTAGAACTCTCAGGACTGCCGAAGGTCGTCAAAGAGGAGAGTAATTTTGAGGCTCTCTTCATCCAAGTCAATCTAGATAACGACGAATTGGTGATGCGAGGAAGTATCACAGGGAATTTGATCGACAATCAGGAAGAGGACCCCAAAAAGGAATCTGCGAAGGATTCTAAAGAGGGATCAAAAGAGAGTTCGGGAGAGAGTCCGAACACAGAAAAAGTCGACGCAAATAACAGTGAAAAACCGCAAGAAGGGTCTTCGGCTGGATCTTCCGTGGTGGGGGCAGAATCTGAAGAGAAAAAAGTGACTCAAGATGGCACCACGGATAAGAGTACAGATGATACCACAGGTAACACCACAAATGACACCGCAGAGGAAAAAGAGGTGAAACCTGAGACAAGGCGTGAAGCGAGAAGGCGAGCGAGAGAGGAAAAGAAGAAAAAGTCGAGTTCAACGACCGCCAACTGATAGAAGGAACGTGCGCCGTCTGGGGCAAGGATTCATTTATAAGGGTAACTCAAAGACACCTCTCAAAAAGTCGATTTCATTTATTTTGCATTTATTCTACACGGCATATTTTCACCGACTACAAAACAGATCATAATCAAAACAGTAGAGAGACCCTGAAAAGATCAAAAGGAATGAAAAAATCGTCATGCCACCTGAGAGAGAAAAGCTGATTCTTGAATCAAATAGAACAGCAAACCGCCTTATCTTACAATCTCTCCAGAAGTGCTTCGGTAAAAAAGTCGCCGTGCGTGATATCTCCTTCTCGATGAATCGAGGTGAGGTCGTCGGACTTCTAGGGCCTAACGGGGCTGGTAAGACGACCACCTTCTACATGACGGCGGGATTTCTAACCCCCGATAAGGGCGAGATTTATCTCGACGATAAACCGATTCGTGATCTACCGATGTTCCAACGGGCGAGAATGGGGATCTCCTACCTCCCTCAAGAGTCGTCTATTTTCAGAAAATTGAGTGTCGAGAATAATATTTGGGCGATTTTAGAGGCGCGTCCAGAGATCTCGAAAGAGAGAAAACACTACCTCTTAGAGACTTTGATCGTCCAACTGGGGATAGAGCGTGTGCGAAAACAGCCCGCCTACACACTCTCTGGAGGGGAGAGACGCAGAACAGAGATTGCGAGAGCCCTCGCTCTTGAGCCCTCTTTTTTACTCTTAGACGAACCCTTTGCCGGTATCGACCCACGAGCGATCTCTGAGTTAAAGATTATCATCCGAAATCTCGCCGAGATCGGTATCGGTGTTCTCATCACCGATCACAACGTCCGAGATATCTTAACGATCACCGATACCTCTTACATTGTCAATTTAGGTGAGATCGTCGTCTCCGGAAACAAAGAGGAGATCTTAGGACACCCCCTCGCAAGAGAGCATTTTCTCGGACACGATTTTTTGATGTAAGAACACGGAAAGACTCCGAAACCTCGGCACCCCCCACCCATTCCACCCACAGCACGAGGGAATCTAAAGCGAGTGGAAGAGTCGTTGCATCGTCGGATACCCCTCCTTAAAGAGGTGAAACATCTCCTCGAAAAGGGGTTGGTTTTCTCGGCGGGGAGATATCTTTTCACGGAAACAGACGCACGCAGCCGCGCTCTCACTCAACGTCGGAAAGATTTTCAATCCGAAGAGAGCGATGGCGAGACCACCACGTAGTTCGGCGTGTCCGAGATCACTGATCCAGACCTCTTTCTGACAGATATCGGCACGGAGTTGATTGAACCCGTGGTGAGAGCTTAAATTTCCCGTCAAGCGTAGCTCCTCTATCGGGATGTATCTCTCCAACTCCTCCAGCACTCCACAGACGCTGTAGAGAGTCGCCTCTAAGACGGCCTCTCCCATATCTTCTAGCGTGTGATTCGCTTTAAGTCCGATAAACGCCCCCTTCGCCTCAGCGTCCCAGAGGGGGTACCGCTCTCCTGTTAAGTAGGGTAAAAAGAGAAGACGATTTCCTCCCGCCCGACTCTTTTTTAGAACTCGGGTAAAAAATTCCTCATAAGAGAGATTTCGAAAATCGGTCAACTCCTTAAACCACCGAATCGCCGAACCCGAGTTATTGAGCATCCCCGCAATATTATAGTAGGGGGAGATGACGTGTTGGTAGGACATCAAATTGGTAGAGTCCGCTTTTTTCGCAAGGCAGAGATTTATCGCCTCTGAAGAACCAGTCCGATCACAGACACGTCCAGGCTTCGTCGCCTCGACGCCCAAGAGTGCCAGCGTATAATCGGGCCCCCCTGCGAAGAGATCTACCCCTTCGGGAAGTTCGGGAAAGAGGGGGGTTCGTCGAGTCTGACCGATAAAGTCGCCCGTCAACGCAAAGGGGGGAAGCTTCTCTCGATCTAAGTGAAATTTCTCTGCCACATCCTCCCGCCAGTAGAGAGGGGTAAACTCTTCTGAGGGTAAAATCGTCTGGGAGGTTCCGCTTAAAAGGTAGTTTAAGTACCCCTCGATCGTAAAAAAGGAGAGTGTTTTTTCATAGAGTTGCGGATTTTCCCTCGAAAAATAGACCATTCTTGAGAGGTGAAAACTACTAGGCGTTCCCTTTTCAATTCGCTCTGCCCACTCTCTATCACGACTATCCATCCATAAAATACCGTCTTGAAGAGGTCGGTGATCTCGACCGACCATGACCAGAGAGGGGCCATTCGCTGCGATGACGATGCTTTTTAATTCCCTCTTCTGTCCGCGAGATGACAGAGAGCTGAAGATCGTCTTGAGAGCCTCTATCCACTCTTGCGGATCGCTCTCCCACCGATTATCCTCACGCCCAAGAGGGTGCAGCGGGAACTGACCCGACTCCAAGAGATCACGAGATTCTAGCTCGAAGAGAGCAAATTTGAGAAACGAGGTTCCGACATCTATACTTAGGATCATGAGAGTAACACTTTCGCCTTTCTTTTGCTGATGGGGTAGTATTTTTAAATATTCAAATTTCTTGATTTGCGGTTTTCTTTGATGTTTCGGATTTCACCAGTTTGACAACATCGGCGAGAGGAGAGATTCTAAAAATCACGGTACTGACTCAACTCATCAACTTGGAGTAAGAGATCGACTTGAGCCCAGTACTGACTCCCCTCTATCCAGAGCGAGGGGGCATTTTTCAGAAGAATCTCCCCTGTAATGCGAGAGGGTTTGCTATAATAAGTCGTCCGTAAAAGAGAGCGAATCGCCTCCTTTATGGCGGCCTCAACAGCCATTTGGCGAGAATTTTCCTCACCCGCTGGATACTCACCACGCCCCGTACTCTTGGTAAAGCGAGTTCCCAAGAGTCGAGTTCTATACCCGAACTCCGAGGTACTCAAGGGGTAGGCGGTCTTTACCAGAGCCACGGGATCGAATCGATTAGAACCCGCTTTCCAGTCAAAGGTCTCTTGCGCAATGAGTTTTCTCGGCACGAGACTCCACACCTCTTCGATCGTTCGTGCCGTATCGGAGGGGACGTATTCGAAGAGAAATCCGAAAATCATTCCAGAGAAGACCCACTGAGCCTCTTGGTTTAGCCTCCCTTGCGCCCCCTGTATCGTAGAGAGAGGATTTTCTGCGGGTTTGGGGAGATCAAAATCGAGGCTTTGCAGGGGGTTAAAGTCGACCTCAGGAGCGTAAGGGAGAACCAAGAAGAGGCGATTATCCACCCCGTACGCAGAAGAATCTCCTAACTGCTGCGCGTACACCTCGCCCCACACACTCAAGAAAGAGGAGAAGAGGAGAGAGAACCAGATTCTTTGTTTCCATCTCATCTCAAGACACCCAGCCTCTCACCAACTCCCTCATCCACCCCCCCATTTTCATCAACCAGTTTTTACCGAATCCGAAAAGAGTCCTCTTTGCTGTCTATCATAATCTCTAAATCAAAGAGAGTATCCTCTCCCAAGTAGTCGCCGGGGAGATCTCCCGAAGAGCCGATCATGAGTCGATAGAAGCGAATCACCTTAAAAAGACGCAGACTCATGATCACCTGAGTCGGTTTTTTCTTCTGCTCTTCCATCCGCCGTTTTTGGGAGTAGATATCGACTAACAACTCTTCTATGCGCATCCTATCCTCTTCTGGGTACACCCCAAGATATCTTTCTCATTTTTATTTCCTCTCAAATATAGAGGAAGTAAGATATGAGGTAAACAGAAATAGAGAGAAAAGAGAGGATCTCTGACGAAGAGATCGGGGAGAGAGACCAAACACCAGTTTTTTAGAGGTGCCCAAAATCCTTCTCCTTACGAAATCCTCTCTCCCAATCTTTTTTCTTCGGGGAGGAGAAACGGCTCAAGGTACTCCGATTGATTCTCTAGGTTGTGTCGAATAACAAAGGAGAATTCTCTTAGATTTCCAGGCCAAGGGTATTCCTGAACCTCCCTCAAAAAATGTTGGCTATAGCAGGGAACCTCTTTTCTCATTCTCCTAGATTCGAGTTCTAGAACCAGATTTAATAGTTTCGGAATCTCTTTTTTCAATCTTCGCAGAGGGGGAAGAGGGAGAAAATTGGCTGAGATGCGGTACTTTAACTCGGGACGAAAGACCTCATCTCCTAGCTCTTGATTCGTCGCACAGATAAGCAAAAACTTACTCTTTCTCTCTATCGACTCCCCCACCCGTTGGAACTCACCCCTCTCGACAACCTTCAAAAATTTAGGTTGTATCTCCGAGGGAATATCTCCAATCTCATCGAGAAAAAGAACTCCGCCGTTCGCCTCTTCAACCAACCCTTTATGATTCAGTGCGCCCGTGTAAGCGCCCTTTTTGACTCCAAAGAGAGTACTCTCAAAGAGAGATTGAGAGAGATTGGGACAGCTAATATGAATAAATTTCTTCTTCAAATACGCAGCGATACAGCGGGCTAAACAGGTCTTTCCACTTCCCGTCTCTCCTTGAATGAGAAGAGGTGAGTCCTCCTTTAAATTTTCAATAAAAGGCAAGATTTCATGGTGTGCCTGCTGGAAAAACCAGAGATAGGGATCTAGCTCTCTGTCCATCTGCTGGAAGAGTTGCAGAGGGTAGTATCGACTCTCTCTCTGACAGAGGGCGAGAAGTATCACCTCGTAGTTTTCACTCTCAAAGAAGACCTCCCCCCTCTCATCAAAACAGAGAAAGCTCTTCTTCTCTCTCGTGATCGTGTAGGGGAAAATCTCTGCGTGTCCCTCTCTTCTCTTTGTTAAAAGGGTCTGAGCAAGAGGGAGAGAGTCGCACAAAAAGAGGAAAGGAGTACGAAACTCCAAGAAAAAGAGGCGGAGGTGTTCACTGCTGTGAAGAGAGAAACAGAGACGGTGCAAGCCAGAGGAGAGCATTTCATGAGCTGAAACTAAAACGGGGTCTTGAAAAAAACAGGCGATCGGTCGCATAAAATACCTCCCTCTCTCACAATGAAGGATACCTCTAAAAAATCTCTCTCACTCCCAACTCGTTCTCTTTCGAAAGCGAGCGTGTAAAGGCACCTATCAAAAAAACTTTCTCATTGAAATTATCTGGGGGAAAAATCTCTAAGGTACCCTCTAGATTAACGGCAAGTGGTTCTCAAAAAAATGACAGAAGAACCCATCGACTAGAAAGGGAGAGAGGGAGAAAGCGAGAGAGGTACCCTATTTTCTCTGAGTTCTAGACTTTTTTACGTTTGATCTTACCCATTCTATTTGACCTATTTAATTTGACGAGATAACTTATTCGATCACACTTCGCAACGATTCCCTTTAGGAGAGGAGAGATTCATCTTGACATCTGCCTTCGATTATTTCAAAATTCTCTAGCTGTTTCTCTCGAAATACAGTAGGGTACCTCTAAAAAGTCGGTTTCAGAAAATAACGAAGAGATTTTTTGTCCAGTCGAGGAGTTGAAAACGGAGTTTAGCCAAGGTTTACCACGGTGATAAATGAGTATTTCAACCAAGCCATAACAAATCATGGGATTGGCAAGAAAGATCG
>CAZATZ010000046.1:7279-9753 GCA_964488175.1 uncultured Spirochaetales bacterium | reverse complement strand
GAACCTCTAATCTAGCCTCTCCGCCAGTTGGTCGATCAGATAAGAGGAGAGTCTCACATCGGAACGATTTTCCTCAAAGAAGGGTTGCATCTCCTGAACAAAGGAGAGAAAACTCTCTCTATCACGTTGTTGAATAATCTCCAAAAGGGAGTTGACCTCTTTTTGAAAAAGGGTCAGAACGTCCAGCGTAAACTCATTATTTAGCTGAATATCGGCGTAGAGCTGGGGGTCTTGGAGGACGTAACGAGTGAAGAAGAGAAGAAATATCCGATACGGGGGGGAGGCGGACTCTTTCACCTCGGTTATCTCGCGGCACAATTTGGTTACGGTTTTCGCCCCACAGAAGAGGGTAAAGTGGTTCAAAGACTGGACGATCGCCATCGTTTTATCGTGTTCGAGGTAGTTGTAAACGGGGGTTTTAATTCCATCTTGCGCAAAGTAACCTCTCAGTCGCTCTCGCACCTCTTTTCCGTTTGGTAGCGTCCCATTTTCAGAGATCTCTTCGAGCCAGATAATCGTTTCATTTCTCACGCTTTGAATCGAAGGACCAAAGAGAGGGTGGAGAGATTGGTAGTCAAAATCGACCCTTCCAAACTCTTTTCGCAGTTGAAAAATCGCATCAAAGACCATCTTTTTAACGGAGGTTAAATCGATCAAGACCTTTCCTGCGAGGAGGGGGTAGATCTCGGATAAGAGCGCGACGGTCTTCCCGATGGGTACGCTTAGGATAATCACATCAGCCCACTCAACCAACTCTTCGTTACTCTGAAACTCGGAGGCATCATCCTCGGAGGAAAAACGGACTCTCTCCAACTCACTGCCTATATGGTTAGGGGCTTGGTTCGTAAAGTGGTTCTTCAAATATCGAACGAACCACTCCCCCATTCCCCGACTTCCTCCGATAACTCCCCAGTTCATTCTCTTCTCCTTCCTCTTCTCCTCCCTCAAACCGTGCGAAACCGTGTAAAATCACACAGAGGGGGTTGTTAAAATACCCAAAAATAAAAAATAGAGGGTATTTTCATACTAGTTTCATAAAAATACTCTTCTTTACAAGAACAGGTGATCTTAAAATGTCACTTTAGGGTACCTTTGGTGATCACTCTTTTGATAGAATAGATCCGAAATGGCTAGAAACATTCTAAAATTGACTCTCAAGAGAGAGATTTTAGAGAAGAATTCAGCTCAAGGCTACCTCAAGAAAATAGCATCTATCGTTTTTTTTAGAGGTAGCCTAGAGGTCAAGAAAATTTCAAAGGGGGGAGGAAGGTTTTGATGGAGAAAAAAATACCAACGGTTCTCGTTGTTGAAGATGAAGTGAGAATTGCTGGCATGATCACAGACTATCTCTCTCGTCATCAATTCTCATCGGTGGTAGCCTATAACGGAGTCTCCGCCTTGGAGTCTTTAAAAGAGAGAGAGATCGATATCATGCTCTTAGATTGGATGATGCCCGAAATGAGTGGTATTGAACTACTGGAGCGACTCAATCAAGAGGACGCAGGGGTATTTACGACGGATCTTCGCCACCTTCCTATCATAATGTTGACGGCAAAAGAGGCCGAGGGAGATAAGATAGAGGGCCTTCTACAGGGTGCCGACGACTACATGACGAAGCCCTTCTCTCTCAAAGAACTACTCGCAAGAATCAGAGCCCACCTAAGACGTCGGGAAAAATATTCCCATCTTGAAGTTCCTAGAAATATCATAAAGTCGGGAGATATCTCTCTTGATCTGAAAAAACGCCAAGGCTATCAAAATTCACAAGAGATAAAGTTGACCTCGCTACAATTCGACCTTCTCTCTTTTTTTTGCCTCTCTCCCGAACAGGTCTTCACTCGAGATCAGTTGATGAGTGAGATCGCCTCGACTGGATTTTATGAGTCGTTTGAACGAACCATCGACGCCCACATTAAAAACCTACGAAAGGTCGTTGAAGAGATTCCCGCCCAGCCGAAACATATTATTACGGTGCGCGGGATCGGGTATAAATTTGTTCCGTAACGGAGACCTTTTAGAGAGGTTCCCTAGAGAGAAAAAGGGGTTGAGTCGCCATTCAAGAAAATATTTTGTCGAAAGATAGTTTGTAGATAATCCGAAAATACAAGTGTACCACCATAAAGGGTATCTCTAAATTAGAAAGGAGTTAAAAAGAGAGTGCTTTTTCGTTATCAGTTATCTCTCATCTTCTCTCTTCTTTTGATCACGTTCAGCCTCCTTCTCTTCTGCTCTACCAACTATACCGTCAAACGCTCCTTCACCACGTACCTCTCAGAACAAGATAAACGCCTTGTCCGCATCATTAGCGAAGAACTAAGTGCAGAGTACGCCTTAAAAGAGAGTTGGGGAGATTTACCGCTCTTCATACACCAGAAGCAAATCGATATCGACTCCCTTCGCTTGCAAGAAGAAGAGAGAAAAAAGAGCCGCAACGACGGGATGCACAACCATATGATGCATAACAATATGATGCA
>CAZATZ010000046.1:0-7179 GCA_964488175.1 uncultured Spirochaetales bacterium | reverse complement strand
AAAAGAGCCGCAACGACGGGATGCACAACCATATGATGCATAACAATATGATGCAAAATAATATGATGCATCATAATGGCTCGCGCAATAAAACAGAGAGTAGCAGAACGAGTCGCATGTCTACGAGTAGAACAAGCCGTAAAATAAACAGTGATGCGGACAATCGTGCGAATAGAACGGAAAATCGAAACAAAAAGAAAACAAAGGCTCGAAAAGAATTTCCTCGTCCTCTGCCTCCGCCTCTGCCTCTGCCATCCGACCCCCTTAGCTGTTTGAGCGAGGATTGCCAAACCGAGAGTCAGCAAGAATTTAACTCCCCTCTCAAGAGTTTTTCACGGGGAGATCAAGCCAGACTAGAGTTATGGAATCGAGCCATTAACTCCTTTCTCTTAATTGCGGATACCTCCTTGGAGATACTCTACTCCTCCTCTCCAACCCCTCTCACTCTCACATCCAAAGATTTAGAGAGAGCCCAACCTATCTATTTTAGAGATGAAATCATCGGATATCTTTTTCTCGGGGGGGCTTATAGGACCTCTCTCAATCCGAAAGCCCAAAAATTTTTAAACCAATTTTCCTTCACTCTTTTCATGCTCTCCACCCTTTTTCTCGCTCTGATTCTCATCACCGTCCCCCTCATCTTAAAAAAATTACTCCGCCCGCTAGACAAGTTAAAAGAGAAGGCACGTGAGATCGAGGCGGGAGATTACGGAAACAAGATCGAGGTCAAAAGTCGCAACGAGATGGGCGAATTGATTCAGTCAATGAATCAAATGAGTCAGACACTCCACGACCAAGAGAGATCGAGAGAACAGTTTCTCAGTGATATCGCTCATGAGTTGAGAACTCCCCTGACCCTACTCAAAGGGGAGTTGGAGATGTTTTTAGATGGAGAACTCGAACCCTCTCAAGAGCGACTGGAGATTTTAAATCAAGAGGTACTGACGTTAGAAGAGTTAGCGAGCTCCATCCGCCACGCCCATGAAAACTTAGAGAAGCCCCCCGAATTTGAAAAACTCTCTCTCGATCAATTTGTCCGCCAAGTGATCAACTCATATCAGACAAAAATGGTTCAAAAAGGGTCTCTCATTCGATACAAAAATGAGACTCAACACGACACCGTCTTAGGAAATAAAATCGAATTGAAGCGCGTCTTCAACAACCTCCTCGACAACGCATTGCGGTACGCAACGGAGATAGATATCGAGATTCAAGAGAGAAAGAGAGAGGGGGTCTCCTCTTATTACATCTCGATCAAGGACAACGGTATCGGCATCGCCCCAGAGGAACTTCCCCATATCTTTAAACGGTTCTATCGAGTCGATGCGTCACGCCATCGCAACGACGGAGGGCAGGGACTGGGACTCTTTATCGCTCAAAAAATAGCCAGACGCCACGGGGGAAATCTCCGTGCAGAAGAGTCTTCAAACGGAGCTCTCTTTGTGCTAACCCTTCCGATCGCACCATCGGAAGAGAGTGAATTTTAAAAGAAACGCACTCGATCCCCGTTCAACCTACTCGAAATTTATGGGCTGAATCGTGTCGCCATGAATGAGACAATCCAACCGTCGAAATCAAGATAAAAATCAAGAGAGAATCAAACTTTGCCTCTCTCTTCTCACACCCTCTTTGATTCCTTTTCCTAAATTCCTCACAATTAAGACGTTGTAAAATATAGTTAAAAATAGTATTCTAAACTCCAAAGGGATACCTCGAAAAAGTCGATTTCAGAATATAACGAAGATATTTTTTGGCAAGTCAAGGAACTAAAAACGGAGTTTAGCTGGGCTAAATGAGTATTTTAGTGTCGCTAGATTGACAAAAAAGATCGAGTTAGAACTGAAAAAGGGGTTTTTAGAGGTACCCAAAGAGATCTTGAAATTTTTTCGAAATTTTTTCAAAAGTCTCTATCAGAGAGAAAAATATGTAGCATCTCCCCCTTTCTCTCGTTTTCCTCTACGCAGAGATCAGCCAAGAGAGTTCTCAGGCGATGAGTTCTAAAACCCTCTTATGGCTGAGGGGAAAAAAGAGCGAGTAGCAGTGTAGCAAACCGAATCGTATTAAACCAATGAGAGAGCGTATGCAATTAAAGGCTGTTATTTTTGACCTAGATGGAACTCTCTACCCCAACCGCGAACTCTACTGGTACTCTCTCTTTCACGTCTTACGGATGCCAAAGACCTTTCTCTCGTACCGCAAGATTCGACATGAAATTCGCCAAGAGGAGCAGATCGACGATATCTACCTCAAAGAGAGCGAGCTACTCTCTCTCCATCTGGGGAGATCTCAAACTGAGTGCTACGAGATTCTTCAAAAAAATATGTATGGGACTTGGCTCAACGTATTTCATCAAATTCACCTCTTTGAAGGGGTGAAAGAGACCCTAGAAACACTTCGGTCGCAGGGTTTTAAGACTGGGCTTCTCTCCGACTTCCCCCTAAGAGATCGTCTCGAGTCCCTCGGGATCTCCCACTATTTTGACGTGGCGATCTCCTCGATGGATGTCAACTCTCTCAAGCCCGATAGTCGCCCCTTTCTAGAGATACTAGATCGCCTCCAGCTAAAACCAGAAGAGGCGTGCTATGTCGGAAATAGCTACCGATACGACGTCTTAGGCGCACAAAAAATTCACATGAAGACGGGTCACATTACCAAAAAGAGAGTAAAAAACTCAACCGCGGATTTCTCTTTCAAGGATTATAGTGAATTTTTAACCAAATTTAAGGCTCTGACTGATTAAGTGTTTAACTTCGCAGACTATCTTCTTTTTGTCTCTTTTCTCGTCTTTCTCTTTCTCTATCACATCTTTTCAGAGAGGAGACAGAACCAGATTCGTAACCAAATTCAAAACCTAGGAAATTTGACGATTCGCGATATCGAAGCGTTGCAGAGAGAGACCCAAAAGAGCAGCGAGAAGATTGCGATTGAGGTAGAGAAAAAATTATACGAGTTGGGGGAACGCGCCGATGAGGTGCGAAAAATCGTCTCCGATTCTCACCAGCTGACCGAGATTGGACTGAGGTTGCGAGGAGAGATTCAGCTAATTGAGGATAAAACGGGGCAAGTTCAACTCCAATTGAGTGAAGTTCAAGAGTTGGACGAACTTCTCCTCTCTCACCAAAAGAGGGGGGAGGAATTAGAACAGCGGTTAAAGAGCGCCCAAAAAGAACAGCGTTCGATCGACGAAAATCTTCGTCTCACTAGTGAAAAAATGGATTCGGAGAAGGAGCGCCTCTCACAGGAGTCCGAGAAACGAGCCAAGGCGATACAGCAAGAGCTTGAAAGTCATGGAGAAAATTTCTCCTCTCTCCAAGAAGAGATGTTCGCCCAGAGGGCTAGGCTTGATCAGTTTTCTCAAGAGATCGGCTTTTTAGGACACGAATTGGATGAGAGAAAAGAGCAGTTAGGAGAGAGAATAGATCAGGCGATGAGTGGTTTAACGGCGGAGCTAAAGAGGCGTGAAACCGAGAGCCTTGAGGCACTCAACGTCCGTATGGAAGAGCATCTCCAAGAGACCGAGAGAGAGCTATACGCCAAATGGGGAAAACTCTACGACCAACCTCATCTGATAGAGCAGTGGCAAAAGGAGTGGAACGGACACCTCAAGCGGGTTGAAAAGGATCAGAATGAGGAGTTAACAACACTGAAAAATAGAATCATCAGTGCTGAGGGAGAGATTTTTGAGAAAATAACCCAGCAGATTGATGAATTTGATGCGAAAACAACGAGGACTTTAGAGAGCCGCCAAACGCAATTTGACACTCTCTTGAGCGATCAAGAGAAGCAGCTCCACACGTTGCACAACGAAAATCAACAGAAAATCAGCTCATTCCGAGGGCAGTTAGAGAGAATCGCTCAGCAGATAGACGGAGAGAGACAGAGTACGACAGAGAGGCTCAAAGGTCAGAAAGAGTTTCTCTCCTCTTGGTTTGATGAGAACGTCGTCACGTTTCGTGAAACGTGGCAGGAAAAACTCGACTCCAACCAAGAAAAGATCTCTAAACATTTCGAAGCGACTCAAAATAGATTGCAAGAGGAGCAGACAAAACTCTCGAATGAGACTCTTGGCACTCTTGAGAAACACTTGGAAGGAAATGTTCAGTGGCTTGAGAGTCGTATCGATGAGTCAGAACGAAACTTACAGAACAAGGTACGTTCTATTATTAATGTCGTAAAAGATGAGTACAACAACTTCTTCGAGACGAGAAAAACAACCTTTGAGTCGATGGTCTCGACCTTTGAGACAACCAAGGGGTCTCTCATCGATAAGTACGAGACGATGCAGACGAAGATAAAAACACAGTTGACAACCTTAGAAGAGGAGACTGGCACGGCGGAGAAGAGAGTCGTTGATTTGACGGACTCCTTAGAGAGAGAGAAAAATCAACTCGTTAGCAACTTTAACAACGAGTTAGATCTCACGAGAGAGAACTTAAACCAGATAAAATCGGAGATAACTCAGGTCTCTCAAATCAGTATTGAAAAAATCGAATCAAAAATTGAGATTTTAACGACCGATATAGAGAGACAGAAAGCGGCGATCAAATCTCTTGGTGGTTCTGAAATAAGATGGGCAAAAATTGAGGCGTTGCAAGCGAATTTTGATTCACTCTGGAACCTCCTGCAGGAGCGTCAGCCACAAATAGAGGATTACGGTACTAGACTCGACTCCCTCTCTTCTAGCTTCCTTCAGTATCAAGAGAGTTTTGAGAGTGTCACTCAACTACTCCAAGAACTCAGCCAACAGGAAAATGATCTCTCACTTCTCTCCAAAGAGGTAAAGGAAATTCGACAAGAGGGAGCCGCTCTCAAAGAGCAGGCTCAGTACTTCAGCGATCTGAAAATAGATCTACACTCCGGTATAGAAGAGCATCAATCGGTCATCTCCGCTATCGAAGAGTATCGCAAAGAGAGAGACTCTTTCCAGCAGCAGATCGAGAACGCCCAAGGGGAGCAGAATAAACTCTCAAAAGTCGTAGAAGAACTTCGCACCGAGAGCGGTCAGCTCGACGGTTTACACAAACAGATAGAGGAGATCTTAAAAAACAAAGAGAACCTCTTAGAGAATCAGCCCCTCTTCCTCCAATTGAAAGAGGAGCTAAGTGCTGGAATCGAAGAACACGAATCGGTCATCTCTACTATCGAAGAGTATCGCAAAGAGAGAGACTCTTTCCAGCAGCAGATCGAGAACGCCCAAGGGGAGCAGAGCAAACTCTTAACCGTGGTGGAAGAACTCCGCTCAGAGAGGGGGGAGCTAGATGATCTACATAAGCAGATAGAGGAGATCTTAAAAAACAAAGAGAACCTCTTAGAGAATCAACCCCTCTTCCTCCAATTGAAAGAGGAGCTAAGCGCTGGAATCGAAGAACACGATCAAGTCTTAAACCAGATTCGCCTCTATCGTAAGGAGAGAGAGGGATTTGAAGACCATCTTGCTCGGGGAAAGAGTCAAGAAGAACACCTTCGTGGAGTCATCGATGAACTCGATTCAAGGCAGGATGAATTGAGTGATATTCAGTCTGGAATCGGTTCGGTGAGAGCGTTAAACACAAAACTAACCCAATCCTACGAAAAATTAATGAACGAACACGAATCTCTTTTCTCCTCCCTTGAAGAGGCTCAGAAGGCGGAGGGGCGACTCACTCAGATACAGACCGCCTCAGAGCGAGTCAAAGAGGTTCAAGCGTGGATTGCCACGGTAGAAGAGCGCATGTTTGAGATGCAAAATAAGATAAAATCAAACCTAAAAGTCTTTAATGAAGTGGCGACGCAACAGACGAGTTCGGCTAGAAATGCTCTCTCCCCCCCCACTCCCACCGATAAAGAGTACTCGGTTTTAGAGCTTTCAAAAAAGGGGTGGTCTCAGAATGAGATCGCCAAGACCCTCTCAATGAGTGCCTCTCAAGTTGAGATGATTTTAAAACTGAATCAAAAGTGATCTGAGGGATACACGGTTAAAGACTCTCTCTTTTTGGCTCAGGAGACCTAGAGTCCACCTCTAAAGAGAGCGAGGGGGAGAGATTTTTGAGTCTAAAAAGATTGCGTCTGCACAATTTCCGAAATCTGAAAAATACAACCGTTGAATTAGAGAATTCTGTGATTACCCTTATCGGTGAGAATGGGCAGGGAAAGACGAACTTTCTTGAAGCCGTCTACTTCTCCTCCTTGGGTTCCAGCTTTCGAACTCGTAAAGAGCGGGAGATCATCCGACAAGGGGAGAGAGATTTCGCCCTCGATGCGACGTTTGCGCCTACCTTTGATAGCGTTGAAGATGATCGGCTACTCATCAAATACCAAGGGGGGGAGAAGCGTCTCTTTTTAAACGAAGAGAGTATCAAGGATCGCAAAGATATTCTTGGTCTTAACCCTATCGTTCTCTTCTGTCACGAAGATATGGAGTTTGTTCGAGGTACCCCCGAGGATCGACGGTGGTTTTTCGACCATATCCAGTGTTTTTTAAAAAAGGAGTACGTCGATCTCATTCGCCACTACCGAAAAACACTGCGAACAAGAAACTACTTACTTAAAAACTCTCGTCTCGATCTCCTTCCTTTCTACACCGAAGAACTCGTTAAAAGCGGAATGAAACTACAGGAGGAGAGGGAGCAGACGATCCGTTTTTTTAATACACTCTTCGCCCCACTCTACTCGGAGATTTCAGGGATAAAAGAGAGTGTCTTCATTCGATATTCCCCGTCATGGTCTCAGAACGAGTACGCAGAGATTCTTCAACAGATGAACACCCGCCTCGATCGAGATAGGGAGCAGGGATTTACCACAACGGGGCCTCATCGTGATCTCTACCACTTCTTTCAAGAGGGAAAAGATTTCTCTCGTTTGGCGTCCACTGGACAGAAAAGACTCTTGGCACTCGTTTTACGGATCGCACAGGCGGAGTTCTTTAAAAGCTCTTTGACCTCGGGAGTGACCCTTCTTTTAGACGATGTTCTTTTAGAGTTGGACTCCGAGAAGCAGGAGCGATTTTTAGCGGCGTTACCGAGATACGATCAACTCTTTTTGAGCGCCCTCCCTCAGGAGAGTGCCTTTTCTAAGATAGGTAGCGATCCGTTAAAGTATCGAGTGAGCGAAGGAGAACTCTTTCACGAATAGACTTTGATCTCTCAATCACATGCTTGAAATCACACGAAAGAAGACCGCTCCATTTCCAGGGAGTGCGGC
>CAZATZ010000045.1:0-9964 GCA_964488175.1 uncultured Spirochaetales bacterium | reverse complement strand
CCCACTACTACCATCTCACCGCCGAACAGGCGTATATGGGACTCGCTGGATTTTATCTCATTGACGACGAGGAGGAATCGACCCTTCCTCTTCCGAGAACTTACGGAGAGGACGACATCCCTCTCGTTTTACAGGATAGAACATTTGACAATAAAGGGGAACTAATCTATCGTCAGAGTATGCACACAGAGATGATGGGTGCTCTAGGCGACGTCATTATCGCTAACGGACTAGAACAGCCAAACTTTATCGTCAAAGATAGACTCGTTCGATTTCGACTTCTGAATGGATCAAACAGCTCAGTCTACTCGCTACGATTTTCTAACGGTCTACCCTTTCAAATCATCGCAGGGGACGCAGGACTTTTAGAGAGCCCCGTCGAGAGAAAACAGCTCGACATCTCACCCGGAGAGCGGTTTGAAATCGTCGTCGACTTTTCCAAGACGGAGATAGGAGATATCTTCTCGCTCGACCTGCTGACCCATTACGGTCTTGAGACCAGAGCGATGACTCTTAAGGTAGACTCACTCAACGATCGAGGGACGAGCGTTCCTAGTCGACTCGTCGCTGTCGAGGAGATAGAGATACCCTCTAACGTCTACGTCAGAAAGTTTCTCATGGAGACGTTCTCTAATGGGAGCCGCAGACGACTGACGATCAACGGTAAGAATATGGATATGAACCGCATCGACGAGAGAGTCCCTCTAGGTAGCACAGAGATCTGGGAAGTAAGCTCGGAAGGAGGGGGGATGATGGGTGGACTTCTGCACAATTTCCACCTACACGACACCTCGTTTCAGATACTAACGATCGACGGGGTTGCCCCTCCGCCAGAGTTTGCAAGCTGGAAAGATACCGTTCTCATCCCGAACAAAACAACGGTTCGATTTGCTGTGAAATTTGAAAATTACACGGGGATCTACATGTACCACTGTCACTTCTTGGAACACGAAGATTACGGGATGATGGGGCAGTTTGAGGTCTATTAAGTAGCGTTTAAAGAGAGATTCAGGAAGATTCTCTCTCCTCCCTTTTTTCACTCAGAGAAGAGGGGGTGGACTTGAATATCTCTTTAGGATAAAATTTTAACGCTCCTTCGTCTGTTACTGATGGGAACAACCACAGAAAGAGCCTCGCATTACCTCGCAAAAAAATAGATTAAAAGAGAGTCGTACAAGATGCAGAAAACCATAGTCTTTGATTTTGGCGGATCAATCGTCGTACCAGAGGGGATCGATACCCTCTTCCTCGCCAAATTTCAGGAATTCCTCCGCTCTCTTTTGAAAAAAGAGGGTGAGTTACGGATTATTTTAGTCATTGGCGGAGGAGCGACGGCGAGGGTCTACCAAGAGGCTTATCGCGCTCTTTGTGACTCTTCCCCTGCGACGACCAAACAAGGAAAAGAACAAGATGCAAAATTGGATACCATAGGCATCGCCGCCACGAAATTAAATGCGTCCCTTCTCCACGCTCTCTTAGGTGAGTTCTGCCAAGAACCCGTTGTCGAAGATCCCTCAAATCCAGGAGAGTTCACGGGGCGGGTTCTCATCGGAGCGGGGTGGAAGCCGGGATTTTCGACCGACTACGACGCCGTTCTCCTCGCTGAAAAATTTGGGGCAGACCTTCTCCTAAATCTCTCAAATATCTCTCAGATCTACTCCGAAGACCCTAAGAAAAATCCAGAGGCCAAACCACTCGACTCTCTTACGTGGAGCGAGTATCAGAAGATGAATTTACAGGAGTGGTCACCCGGTGCCAACCTCCCCTTCGACCCCGTCGCCACAGCCCACGCCAAGTCGATTGGGTTAAAGGTCGTCTCACTCAACGGGCGTAACCTCGAAAATCTAACCGATTTTTTAGAGGGAAGATCCTTCGTCGGTACGGTCATAGAGTCGGAGTAAAAGAGATCAACCCCAATTAAAAACGATCTCTTTTTCCAGATCTGACGAGAGACTTTTGGCGACGGGACAGGTAGCCGCTACCGCTTCAAGAATTTTTCGATCCTTAGGCTGAACACCACTCGGTAGTGCGATTTCCATCTCTATTTTTTGAATTCGTCTCGGTAAATCCTCCGACATTATCTTCGTCGCATTTATCACACTTCCCTTTAACTCAATCCCCAAATCCTCGGATTTTATCGCCATGATGGTCATGATACACCCCCCCAAAGCTGTCACGACCAGATCGGTAGGGGAGAAGCTCTCTCCTTTGCCGTGGTTGTCGGTGGGAGCGTCTGTTTGAATCGTCGTATTTGATTTCAGATGGGTCGCCTCTGTTCTTAAATCACCCACATATTCAACTTTTACCGTTGCCATAATACACTCCTCTCTGAACTCTCTCAGAAATATTCTCGAAATTTCTTCTTTATGCACTCTTCGCATGCATCCTACGTCCCCCCTTCTTAGGAGAACTCATTTTTTTCTTCTTCCTCTCGTCTTTAAAAGCAAAACAGTTAATAAAAGAATAAAGTAGACCGTGACGATCCCAAGGGTTAGATAGTTCCAGAATGGATTGTTATCCTCCGCCGCCTTGATGGGAAAACCGATCACAACCAAGAGGGGTAGCGCCAACATAATAGCGTTACCAGAACTCACCACAATCTCATCGGCGATGGGAGTCTCTAGGTCGTGATCAACCCCCGTTAAGAGGGAAATTCCAGTGGCAACCGTTCCCGTTAGATTTCCAAAAATAGCCAGTATTCTCTCAAAAACAAACGTATCATGAACCTTGTGACAGATCCAACGGACAAAAATCAGAGTCGAAACCCCTCCCACCGTCGAGATCACCAGAAGGGGAAGGTAGTACATCTTTACCGCTTCAATCGTGATAGACATAACAGAGGCGGTAATCAAGAAGTTGAAAGCGATACTGGTAATATTACCTAATATATAAGTGTTGGTGATAAAATTGATGTTCTTTCCTCGACGATTTTGCCAGCTGATAAATTTCTTGGCAAGAACCGCAAAGAACATCGCAATTAGAAAATTAAATCCGTGAAAGACGTCGCCTAGGGTCTTTCCCAGACCTCCCAGACGGGTGAAGACGTGGTTTTCCACAAAGGCTAAGAAGAAATAGGCGGCGGTGTAGATAATGGAAATAACGACTAGGTGCATCGTCAGACTATCAAAGATAGTGATCTCATCGATCGTCTCAATCATAATATCGTGGTGGGTCGTCTTTGGTTTTGTCTCTCGAAATTTCTGTAAATGATGGCGTCTGAGGTGTTGGTTTAGATACCAAACTCCGACCACGCCCCCCCAGAAAAATCCTAGCGTAGCCAGAGAGGCACCAAAGGCCAACCCGTGAGCCATCTGCCCCGATCTCTCAAATCCACCACCGATCGAGCTGGCGAGTCCAGGGCCTTGCCCAAACCCTAGAGCGAGCAGGATCCCCCCGCCTAGAAAGACATCTTTGAAAAAGATCCAGAGAATCACGATCCCGATAAAGGCCTGCAAGAGATAGCCTAGAACGATAATACTCCCCGTCGTCCAGTACCGTTTCGCCTCAAAATCTTCCGCTTTTTTAAGCGTGACAGCGATGAAGGCGATGGAGAGACCGTGGTAGACGATACCCGTGATAATCCCCTCTCGGTCGAGAGTATAGAGTCCTAAGAATCCGTCTGAAAAGAGAAGCCCGAGAAATCCGGCTAAGAGCGAGGTAGGAATAATCACACGTTCAAAAAAGGGGATCTTCACCTTTGCCATCTGAGCGATAAAGAGCAAAACACCAATCAGAAGGAAGTGGTTCATCCCACTCCAGCCCTCAATCAAGTCCATAGATTTTCTCTCTAACCTAAATACTTTATCATATCGTACAGAACTATCGGTCTATCCAATAACAACGAGTAGATTTTTAAATCGTAGATAAACGAAAGCACTCTTTTAAGTGTCATCGACAAATTCTTCATCTTCTGAATTTCGAAGATCAGCGATTCATCACCGTAGGTAATCGTCAACGTCTTATCTGGTTGGTAGAGAACGTGAGACCTCCCCATCTCCGTATTCTTAAAGGTCGTTGGGTTAAAAAATTTCAGCTCTCCCTCCCACTCGAGCCTCTCTTCGATCAATTGGGGGAGGAACTCTTTTTGAAAATGGGAGTACGCAACGAGATTGTCGAAGGGGAGGTTCTCTGTATAAGAGGGTGTATTTCTAAGAAATCCGTAGAGATCCATCTCGACACGAAAGTCGCAGTCAGAGCAAAAAAGCGTGTGCTTAACGCTCTGCATCGAGTTGAACGCTGAGCACTCTGGACAGACGTAGAGATAACGGGCAACCCCCTCCAACCGACCACGTGAGTGGTAAGGGATCGACTCTTCTCGATTCCATTCGTAATCGTTGTGTGAGAGACCCTCGCTAATTCGTCGGTGTAAAGCATCGGTAGAGAGAGAGGGTAGCTCCTCTTTGCGAGCGATCACAAAGTAGTGTAAAAAGATCCTAGGACGAAATCTATCCCGTACTGCCCACCGTGGTTGAGCCAGAGACCCTCCCCTGATTTTCACCCCGAAGACGTCGACCCCCTGATGCTTGCACAGTCGCGCCGTCGTAGGGACAAACTCATCGGTCTCTCCAAAGAGAGAGGCGGTACCTTCGGGGAAGATAACGATCCCCCTCCCCGCAGCGAGGTGCTTCTTGATTCCTTTGACGACCGAGATATCCCCGCCTCCCTTCTTTTTGGAGATAGCATGGATGAGACGTTGGAAGGCGAAACGGGCGAGACCATTTGCGTAGATAAACTCGTTAACCACGGGAACCAAGTAGTCCTTTACCGTGGATGTGACCATTAACGGATCACTGAGACAAGAGTGGTTTGCGAGCAGGATATAGGGGTGAGGTTGGTTAGCACGATAACCATCTCTGGTCACAATCAAGCGATAATAGGCGTGGTAATACAGAGATACGAGAGCCTTTAACGTTCTGATCTTGAGGAGGGCAAAAATATTTTGAAATAGTGGATTTTTCATAATCTTATTTTAGGGTACCTTGAAAGAGTCACACCTTTTTAAAAAATTTTGAGGGGATTTCGTTTTTGCAAAGCACAAAAAAACACGTAGACGTCGAATCTCCCTTTTCAAGAGAGTGCCAAAAAGAGTTCTCACCCGATGATAGGGGGAGTAACACACAATGTATTATGTGAATATTTATCAAAAAAGATAGACGTCGTATCTCCGTGCAGAGAGGATGGCGAGTTCAAAAACCTATTGGGTACCTCCCAAAAGTCAATTTGCAGAAAATAACGAAGATATTTTATGGCAAGTCATGGCAAGTCAAGGGGCTAAAAACGGAGTTTTGCTGGGCTAAATGAGTAGTTTGGTGACGCCATAATAAATTTTGGGGGAATCTTGGGCAAATCTTGGAATTGACAGAAAAGATCTAGTTAGAAATGAAAAAGGATTTTTTAGAGGTACCTCTATTTAAAAAAGAGAATTAACTCTTTAACCGCTAGATATTTGGCTCGATCCGATTGCAGAAGGAGAGAACCCACCTTCCTGTTTACGCCAGGGATAAGGGTAATAAGAATTCCCAGAAGCGTCGAAATCATTCCTGGTAAAAGAAGCCACAGGGCAAAAAAGAGAAACCCGTAAAGAGATTGAACGTCTGAATCTCTTACGTCTCGTAGAACTCGTTTTAGATAAACATTGAAAATAACCATGGTGTAGAGATAGGAAAATCCAATGATCGCAAAAATAACGGCAAAGAGAAAATAGAAAGTGAAAATAGTGTTAAGAAAGAGTAAGAGAGCCAGTTCCGTGAAGAAAAAAAGAGTGATGAGAAAAAGCGATAAAACGATCTTCGCATCTTCCTTCTTTGTACAGAAAGCGAGTAAAAGATTGTAGGGCAACTGGTGTATCATATCAGTCCGTACTCTCCTCTAAATTTTCCTTGGCAAGGCGACGTAATCGGCTCTTAGAGACAAGAAGCGAGGTGCCATATGAGATAAGCTCTATGAGATAAAAAATTCGCCACGGCATATAGATGGTCTTAGCAACTGAGACTAAAAACTTGACAAATGGTTGGTTAATAGGTTTTCTTTTTGAACCGATAAAGATACGAAACACCCTTGGATCAAAGAAAGCCAACTTAACTTTTAGCTTATCGCACGCCTCGTTGATCCACCGATTTCCCTTGAGTCTCGAGCTTTTTCCGAGTAGCAAAAGATCCGGTTTTAGCTTGTTGATCGTCGTCAAAAGATCCTCTAACTGATCCTTGTGAAAATACCCAGAATGCCTGCCCCAAAAATTTAATTTCGGATAGGATCGAGTTAGGTTTCTCTCCGCCCTCTGCATATTGTTGACCGTCTCACCCAAGAGGTAGATCGACTTATTATACTTTTCGAGAATTCGTAAAATAGAGAGGGTCAAGTAGAAGGAGTCGGTCACAGCAACCTCTTTACCGAAGAGCCACGAATATCCTTTTGAGAGAAGGTGAGAAGAGGTGAAGAGTAGACTCGCCTCTCTCAACTCTTTGAGTTTCCTCTTAGAGTGAGTGGCTGAGAGATACTCCTTAAAGGTCAAAAGAACAAAGTAGTGAGTTGTATCTCCCTCGAGAATCTCAAGTATTTTTGTCTCCAGCGACTCATCAAGAGAAGAAAATTCTAAGTCTTGAAAACATATTTTCACTGCGTTGCCTCTATCCTTTTTGAAAAAATGAACTAGATTCTATTCTCACACTCTCCCTTACACGGCAAAGGTGAGGAGAACCTCAAATCGTTTTTGATATTATTTTTTATATTATATTCGTCTCTCTCTCAATCAACAGAGTCCAAAGAGGTGTTCTGAGAAGGAAAAAGAGTCTTTATTCTAACAAAAATATAAAAGTTATCAATTAAACAAAGAAATCTATCGGTAGGTATTTTCTTTCTTTTCTGATAATTTTTCAACTCACTTTACAAACCTCTTTGCGAATCATTTATCCGATATTTTTTTGTCTTCTCGATAATTTTTTGCCACAAGGTAGATCTCAAAAGATTCCTTTCTTACCGATTTTGGCCGAACCATTTTGACCTCCTCGAAACTCTCTTGCAGACTCCGCTTGATAGCACCCTCCCCTCCCCCTTGAAAAATCTTGCTAACAAAATTTCCCCCAGGCTTTAACCACTTCAGGGCACACGCAATCAGTAACTCAACGAGAGCCTCCGACCTCGCCGTATCCACGGTGCGATTCCCCGTCGTCTTGGGAGCGGCATCGCTTAAAAAGACATCCAGAGGAAGAAAGTCGCTCAACTTCGATTCAAGATCCTCAGAGAAGAGATCCGAGAGAAGGAAGGTTGCGTTGGAAGGCAGGGGGTTGAGGTGATGAGCATTTTGATCAACACCGATCACTCTTCCCTCTTTTTTGACAAGCGTTGACGCATAGAGCAACCAACTTCCCGGAGAACACCCCGCATCCAAGAGAGTATCTCCCCTCTTTATTATCTGATGTCGTTCCTGCAACTCCTTTAACTTATAGACCGATCTCGCCGGATACCCCTCTTTTTTCGCTTGAAGAGAGTAGTGATCTAATTCGGAACGTTTTTTAGCCATAAAGAAAGATGTCTCGCAGAAAACCCGTTATTTTTCAAAGGGGCTAGAAGAGGGTATGACTTGATTGTACATCTGCTTCGCCAATCCCAAGTTAGAATTTCTGGTGATCGACTCGGCGTACTGATCATAGAGCATATCTTCAAAGATCTCTTGACTGGGTCCTTTGGGAAGAATCGCCCCCTTTCCAGAGACCGTTTTTCGCATCGAATCTATCATCTGCTTAACAAAGAGAGCCTCAAACTGCTTAGAAGCCTCTTTGGCTTGCGTCTTCTCACGAGAGGAGAAGGTACCTTTATCTCCCTTAGGAACGGTTGGAATTTTGGAACTAAATTCTCGTTGTGCCAACGGATTATTCTCAAGAATATTTGACATAATTTTCTCTCTCTCTTATGACTACTTCATGCGTACTTCATCAATACTTTGAAAAAAACACTTTTCCTCAAAAACTAGTGAACTCTACCTATCTCTTTAAGCTATTCGCAATTCCCATCATCGTATCGGAGGTCTGTATCGCCTTAGAATTCATCTCATAGGCTCGTTGAGCGACAATCATATTCACCATTTCGTCAATCGTTGAGACGTTAGAGGTCTCCAAAAACTTATGCAAAAGCGTACCCATTCCTGGGTCTCCAGGGAGTCCACTCAGGACACGCCCAGATCCCGCCGTCTCTTTAAAAAGATTGTCTCCAATCGCATTTAGTCCTGCGGAGTTGACAAACCGATGCATCTGGATCTGTCCAATACGAATCGGCTCATCTCCTTGACCGGGAACTTTGACAGAAACCTCTCCATAATCGGTTATATTTATCGAATCTTTCTCAAATTTATCGGGGAAAATAACGTCGTTGAGTAGTCGATATCCATTGGAGGTGACCATCTGCCCCTTCGAATCAATCTTGAAAGAACCGTCTCTCGTGTATCCATACGAACCATCGGAGAGTAAAACTCGAAAAAATCCGTCTCCGTTAATGGCAATATCTTCAACAAGTTGTGTCTCTTTGAGAGAACCTTGCGAAAAGATTCGCTGTGTGGCGGCACGTCGTACTCCATGACCAACCTGAATTCCGACAGGCTCTGTTGTCAGCTCCGTTGCGGGGGTTCCACTACGGCGTGCTGTCAAATAGATAAGATCTTGAAACTCAGGTCGAACCTTTTTAAACGCAGTCGTATTGACATTGGAGAGGTTGTTTGAGATAGCATCGATATTATCTTGTTGCCCGTTCATGCCGCTAGCGGCTATCCATAATGATCTCATCATAAAGATTCTTTTCCTTTGTTAATATCGAACCGTCTAATAACGAGACGTCTGGTTGAGTAACCGATCTAGGAGGCTATCTTGCGTCTGGAGTGTCTTTTGACTCGCCTCATACGCTCGATTGACCGTAATCAAATTGACCATCTCTTTGACGATGTTAACGTTAGACCCCTCCAAGAACCCCTCGAGAACTCCAGGACGATTATTTTGAGCCAAAACACGAGCTCCCCCCGAGATTTCAGTATCGTACCAGAGAGATTCTCCCTGCTTTTTTAAATAACGAGGTCGTTCAAAATCGACGATCTTCAGAGTGTCTAAGATCTCTTCCTGCTCCCAGTTGTTCTCTTGTTGAGTGACAAGAAAATTTCCTCTCTTCTCAAGGCTTGGATTATAAATGACATCACCCTCGACGTTGATTTTAAAGTTATTCTTCTTAACGGGGATAGGCCCCTTCTCGCCCAAGAGGGGGTAACCCTCCTCGGTAACTAGAAACCCCTCTTTACTAATGGTGAAGGCACCGTTTCTGGTATATCGCTCTCCTTGAGGTGTCTGAACGCTAAAGAATCCCTTATTATCGAGAGCGAGATCAAAGGGATTTTTTGTTCCTTTGAGAGGTCCCTGTTCAAAGTCCGTGTACGTCTCGTTATACTCGACTCCCATTCCCAATTTTCCGACAACGGGGGCGAGATTGGTTGACCCAAAAGGTAGATTGTAATTTCCTGTGTCATCCGATCTGCGTAGTAAAAGAGAGGGAAACGACTTAAAGGAGGCGACATCCTTTTTGTACCCGTTCAGATCGACATTGGCCATATTATTGGTGACGGTCTCCATCTTCTGCTCTTGAGCCTTCATCGCACTTGAAGCTGTGTATAATCCACGTATCATAAAACAAAGCCCTATTTCATCGCTCTCTTCGTCACAGAGATCTTCTTTACTACGCCCTTGCGTAAACGTTCCTTAAAATCTTCTCAAGGTGAACTTTTTGGGTGAATCGAAAGATTTCTCTTCTATTTTCGACAGGAGAGAAAAATGGTTTAGAGGAAGCGAAACGAATTTCTCTCTTTCTTTCTCAGAGAGTCTGAGAATTTACGGACATGAAAGATCGTCGAGAGAGTTTCTCGTCGAAGATTTTCTCTGAAGGGTGCCTCTCAAAAGTCGATTTCAGAAAATAACGAGTTAGAATATTTTAC
>CAZATZ010000044.1:0-10028 GCA_964488175.1 uncultured Spirochaetales bacterium | reverse complement strand
GTACTATACAAAATGGTGATCCATCATCTTTTTCTCCACTATTGAGGAATTTATAAGAGTTATTATGATATTCTTAAGAGAACCTTTGAAAAAACCGTTTTTAGAGGTGTCCCTTAATCCCTCTTTCATAAATTACTTCTTGGATTACCCTTATGGCAAATGCTCAAAATCTTACTCAAGTCAAACGAGGACAATACTACGAGGTGATTTCTGTAGAGGGAGAAGAGGATACCATCTCCTTTCTCTTTAGCTTGGGGTGTCGTCCTGGTGCTGAGATCTACTTTAAGGCGAAGAGAGGCTCTGTCTATATTTTAGTGATTGAAAATCAGCGATACGGTATCGATCAAAAAATAGCTAAGAATTTATTTTTAAAAGAGAGCGCAGGCAGGAGATAACATCGTGATTAAAGTTGGTATTGTTGGAAACCCAAATAGTGGGAAAACCTCTCTTTTCAACTGGTTAACGGGAGAGAGTGCCAAGATCGGCAACTGGGCTAGCGTAACGGTAGCCTCTCGAGAGGGAGAGCTACGAAAAGAACTTCTCTCTTCTTCTCATCTAAGCGATAAAATTCTACTGGTTGACCTTCCTGGAAGCTATTCGGCGGATCCCTACTCAGAAGAGGAGAGGCAGACCCAAAGATACCTTTTTGAAAACCGACTCGATCTTATCGTTAACGTGATCGATGTGACGGCTCTCAATCGGAGCCTATTCTTTACTACCCAGCTACTCGAAACGACTCTCCCCTCGGTTGTTCTCTTAAACAAGATGGATCTCTCTAACCAAGAGATCAATTTAGAGGGACTAAGCCAAGCACTAGAGAGACCCGTTGTCGCTCTCTCTTCCAAGAAAAAGACGGGATTAGATGAGTTACTCAAAGCCGTAGAGAGTGTTGTTCACTCATCGAAACCACAGACCCGATTTCACTTTAAAGACGAGAGAGGGGCTGAGAATAGCCGCATCGATTTTGTAGACGAGACCGTAAAGAAGATGGTTGAATCACAGTCGGTAGAGGAAGATACTTTTTCGGATAAGATCGACACCGTTGCCACGCATCCCATCTTTGGAATTCCTATCTTTATCGCTATCATCTGGGTCATCTTTGCTCTGACACAGGTCTATGTCGGGGCGTATTTTCAGGGGTGGATTGAGACGTTTTTTGAAAGCTTGGTAGGTTGGTTGAACACCTTTTTTGAGATGAATAGTGTCAACCCCGTCTTGGCCTCTCTGGTGAGTTACGGTCTTGTTGCGGGAGTGGGAGCTGTTTTGAGCTTCTTGCCGCTCATCATGGTCCTTTTCTTTCTCCTAGGTCTTTTGGAAGAGTGCGGGTATATCTCACGAGTCGGCGTCATCTTGGATCCTCTCTTTAAAAGAATTGGACTCTCTGGTCTCTCTGCGATTCCCATGATCATGGCTTCGGCGTGTGCAATTCCCGCCATCATGGCGACGCGAACGATCAAAAATGACCGAAATAAACGGATGACAGCGATGCTCTCTCCCTTTATTCCTTGTAGTGCAAAAGTGGCGGTGATCGCCCTCGTCGCTGGTGTCTTTTTTCCTGAAAGATCGTGGGTCGCACCCGTTGTCTATCTGCTCTCTATTTTGATTATCATTATGGCGGGTTTAATTTTACGTGCGATAACGGGAGCCGATTTTCAGCAGACCAACTACTTCATCATCGAACTTCCACCCTATCAGTACCCCTCAATCAGACACGCCTTTCAAAATATGATGGAGAGTGCCAAAAGTTTTATCTATCAGGCAACAACGATTATTATTCTCTGTAATGCGGTTGTCTGGTTTCTCCAGACGTACGATCTCTCTTTTCAGCTAGTCGGTGCAGCCAATCCAGACTCTAGTATACTCGCAGTGCTGGCTTCGCCCATCGCTTTTTTACTGATTCCCCTTGGCTTTGGTGTCTGGCAATTTGCCGCTGCGTCCATCACAGGAATTGTTGCCAAAGAGAACGTTGTAGGAACGCTAGCCATTGTTTTTCTCGCATCGATCGATCAAATACAGAGTTTAGGAGAGGAGAATCCACTCATCTCAATAGGTGGATTGACAGCCCTTTCCGCCTTCTCCTTCTTGGTTTTCAATCTCTATACTCCGCCCTGTTTCGCCTCTATCAGCACCATGCGCATGGAGATGAAATCAAAAATTTGGACGGTAGCAGGGATTAGCTTTCAGCTCATCTTCGGCTACTTTATCTCCTTCTTCATCTTTCAGTTCGGAACTCTTTTCTCAACGGGAGTATTTGCAAGAGGAGCCATACCAGGATTTATTGCTCTGAGTCTCACGATCTTGGTAGGATTTGGTCTCGCATTTTACAGTCGTCGCCCCATTCCTGTCCCAGTATCAGATCGTCAAAAGCAGATGAGTTAGGGGGGAGAAGTTGCGTATGGGAAACCTTCTCGTCGGTGTTGTCGGGTTCTTAATTTTACTCTTCGCCGCCCGTCCGCTCTTGCGAAAAGGGGTCTGGGAGAGGAGGAAAAAGGGAGATCGCCAACCCCTTTTTTGTACCTTCTGCTCCTCAGCCAAAGAGTGTTCTTCTACCAAAAAAGAATCTCGTTATTCAAATCCACCGCATCTCTCAAATTTGCCCGATGTATCAAATTTGCCCGATCATCTTGACCACTCTAAAAAAACGAAGCCTAACTCTTAAATTCTCCAAAAGCACCTCTAAAACATCGATTCCTAAAAAAAGGGACTCTTTACGCTACCAAGACCTCTTTTGATTTGGTAGAGTAGTAAGAACTCTTAAAAAAAGGGTCTAAAAGTTTACCAAGGACACCTCAAGGGTTATTACAAGGCGGTACCTCTAAAAAATCGATTTCAAAAAAAATCAAGCTAGAAAGAAAAAGAGTTTTTGAGAGGGGCCCAAGGGTTGATTGTGATGGGAAAAAATCGTTGGCCGTACTTCGTTCTCCTCCTTCTCTTTTTACCACTATTTCTATGGGGACAGTTAGCCTCCGGAAAAACGTACCGAACACTAGGAGGGCTGTACAACGGCTGGTCTTTTGACGGAGATAAATACCAGTTTTATGCGATGGGAGATCCCTTTCTCTCCCGCGAGAGAGGTGTCTGGCGCTACGTAGAGAGCGGAATTTATACGCTAACAAGAGATCAGGTTTTGACGTGGATCTCTTTTATCCCCTCGCAGATTGCGGGAGGTACGAGAACCGAAGAGCTTCGCTTCCCCAACCGACCCCTTTTTTCACAACTCCTTGTTATTGCGTCCGAAGATGCCGCCCAGTTTTACGGAATAGAGGAGGGATTCGTTCTCTCTTGCTGGGCGCATTTTAGTCGGTATGAGCCGATTGGACTCTTTCGCTTAGAATCGACCGATAGCAGCTCCTCTTTAATGACGCAAAAGGGGAGTTATTCAGCTGAGAACCTTCAATTTTACCCCGAACTTGAGCGTCCTACTCCCACCCCCAAGAGACCTTGGATTGAGGGAGCTGACGGAAACGGAGTCGGAGAGTGGGTCGAACTCGATTTTAAAGGTCGGTTTTACGTCGTTGATACCATTCTTTTCGCCAACGGTTACATCGACCCTCTTAATATTGATCGATACCTAGAAAATGGACGGGTCAAGAGGATAAAGATCTCCTCGGCGAGCGACTCACGTTTAAACCTCACCTTTGATCTAAAAGATACTCCCGAGATTCAGAAAATCCCCCTTCCCATCGTCGCAGAGGAGGAGGACTTTACCAAAGAGATGGCCGACAACCAAGAGGTTGTGACAACCACTCTTCGATTTGAAATTCTTGAGGTCTATCCAGGCTCGTCCTCAGATACGACAGCGATCAATTTTATCGGAGGGATGAACCAGAAGGCGGTTGACTACCAGAAGAGGCGAGAGTCGATTTTAAAACTTGAATTCTAGAGCGTGCGTTGAATTTGACAATCCGACAATAAATTTAACGATATGTCCCACAAAATAAATTCTAAAAAACAGAAATCTTAAAAATCTAAGAATCAATAAAACCGAGTGCTTAAAAGAAGTTTCGATGAACCATATTTTTTGAGAGGTACCCATAATTTGAATAGAAAGATTCTCAACGACGATTTTTTTTAAAGTTCATTCTTTAAAGAGGGTGAAAGAGGGGTTTCTCGTTTGACTTTTTTGGTATCCGTTCCTAGAATAGAAATAGATTAGATCGAGTTTATTCAATCTATATTTTTTAAAAAAATGAGGAAAACAAGAGATGTCAATCAAGGAAAAACTACAAGAATGCGGAATAGGGATTCCCGAGGTTTTGATGCCCTCAAAAGAGATCGACCTCTCTCTCTGGTCGGTGATCGCCTGTGATCAGTACTCATCGGACGAGACGTACTGGGAAAAAATGGCGGCAGCGGTGGGAGAGACACCATCGACTCTCAACCTAATCTTGCCTGAGTGCTATCTTAAGAGTACAGAAAAGAAGATTCCTGCGATTAACAAGACGATGACAGAGTACCTAAAGAAGAGTATTTTACAGAGTAAAGGGGAGGGTTTTGTTGCGATTGAACGGTCAACGCCGTGGACAAAATCGCGTAAAGGTCTTCTTGTCATGCTCGACTTGGAGCAGTACAGCTACGAAGAGGGTGCGTCACCGCTGGTTCGTCCCACGGAAAAGACCATCCTAGATCGCCTCCCTGTCAGAGCGGAGATACGAAAAGAGGCGACTCTCGACCTACCTCACATCCTTGTCCTATTTGACGATCCGAACGACACCATCTTTAAAAGAGTCGAAGAGTTTAAGAAAACAAACCGAGAAAAACCTCTCTACGATTTCGATCTGTGCGACGACGCTGGCCACCTCAACGGTCTTCTGATCAACGACGAGAAAACCCTCTCCGACCTCGGCGATCTTTTTCTTCAATTAAAAGCCAATAAAGAGACCTTCCTAGCAGTTGGTGATGGAAACCACTCTCTGGGCGCTGCCAAACAACTCTGGGAAAAGGTCAAAAAATCGGGAGGCTCTGAGGTGATGGATCATCCCGCTCGCTGGGCGTTAGTAGAGCTGGAGAATATTCACGACTCTGGAGTCAATTTTCATGCGATTCATCGAATCCTCTTTGACGTTGACTCAGAAGATTTCCTCAAATCGTTGAGCGAGATTCCCTCTTTCACACTTGAGCCGCTCTCTGGAGATCAGAAGCTCTTTGAAGTCGTCGGAAAAGAGAGGTATGGAAAGGAAGCGATCTTAGGAATCCAGTGTGGAGAGAAAAAGTATCGGTTAACCTTAAAACACGATGAGGAACAGCTCTGTGCAGAGGGGTTACACCGATTTCTTGACCCTTGGCTAGAGAAAAATCCGACCACCGAGATCGATTACATTCACGGAGACGAGCCGTTTGAAGAGTTAACAAAAGGTGGAAACAATATTGGGTTCTACCTACCGTTTCTCGATAAGAACCTCTTTTTTGATCACCTCGCCAAAAAAGGAGTCACCCCTCGAAAAACGTTTTCCCTAGGAGAAGCCGAGGAGAAGCGATACTACCTTGAATCGAGAAAATTGACTCTCTAGTGCCTTCTAGTGTCCTCTAAAAAGTCGAGTTAGAAATGAAAAAGGGTTTTTTAGAGGTACCCTATATAATTTTAATTTTTTTTGAAAAAGAGTTTAAACTTAGATTTCCCACCCCGTGAAAATCCTTGAAATAAGGCGATAAGAACGTATGACTTCCATTGCTCTGATTGGTACTATTGTCTTCTTTCTCTCCTTCTCCCTAATCGTATGGAACCGGTTCAACAACGCAGCCGTCGCCTTAATTGGAGCGATCATCTTTATCTTTCTCCATGTGCTTGAGGGTGAGAGTGTTTATGAGTCGATTGACTGGAACGTTATCTTTCTCTTGATTGGGATGATGATCATCGTCAACGTCTTAAAAGAGACGGGTATTTTTCAGCTGGTTGCGATCAAAATTGTGAAACTCTCGAGAGGAAATCCTAAGTGGCTTTTGGTCACACTCTCAACCGTCACTGCGATTCTTTCGGCTTTTTTTGACAACGTCACAACCGTTTTACTCATCATTCCTATCACTCTTCTCATCTGTAATGAACTTGCGATACCACCACTCCCTTTCGCCCTCGTTGAAATTTTTGCCGCCAATGCTGGCGGAGCTGCTACGCTTATCGGAGATCCCCCCAACCTAATTATCGGGAGTGCTGCCCATATCAGCTTCAACCAGTTTTTGATCTACCTAGGTCCCGTTATCCTCATCATCCTACTCGCCTTTAACCTCCTTGCTCTTCTTATTTGGGGAAAGAAGATCACCGTCACAGAGGCGAGACGAAAGCGGATCATGAACTTTGACGAGAGCGGTCTTTTAGCGAGCAAGAGAGTTTTACTTCCCCCCGTGATCGTCGTTACTCTCGTCTTTCTCGGCTTTATGATGCACCATATTATCGACGTTGATGCTGGGTTTATCGCCCTTGTTGGAGCCGCTATTCTTCTCTTTAATCTTCGAGGAGAGAGAGTTCAAGAGATCTTTGCCGAGGTCGAATGGGAGACCATTTTCTTTTTCATTGGGCTTTTTATTATGGTGCAGGGATTGGCGTCACTAGGAATTTTGGAGTTCGCAACTCGCCTATTTTTAGAGCTAACAGACCAAGATCTCTCGCTAACGACGTCACTTCTTCTCTGGTTTTCGGGTCTTTTCTCTGGAATTGTCAACAATGTTCCACTGGTCGCAACCCTCGTTCCCATCATCGAGAACTTGGAGGTGGATATGGGGATTTCTGATAATGTCCTCTGGTGGGCAACCGCTCTTGGCTCTTGCCTCGGAGGAAATCTAACCATCGTGGGAGCCTCTGCCAACGTCGTGGGAATTAGTATCTTAGAGAAGAATGGAGTTACGATTAGCTTTGTACAATTTTTAAAATACGGCTCCATCTTTACTTTTTTAAGTCTCATCATCTCATTTTTTTACTTGCTGATTTGAGGGGAAAATTTGACGAGAAAATTTGAGATCGGGAGTTGTCCCCTTTTCACTTTGAAAAATTGAAAGAGACTTTTCTTCTCTCTTTCGTGACACATTGAATATGATGCACCAAAGGAAGCTTTATGAAACTCTCTGAATTTATTACCCCAGAGTTAATTCTCGTTTTGGACTCTGTCGATTCATGGGACTCTCTCATTCTTCAAATTCTCGATAGACTAGAGAGAGAGAAACTTCTCTCCCTTCCTAAAAAGAGTATCTTCGAAGCGTTGGAAGAGAGAGAGTCGCTCTCCTCGACCGTCTTTGAAAACGGCTTAGCGATTCCTCACGCCAAAATTGGAGGGCCGACAGAGTTAGTCGCAGGACTGGCTTTCTTGAAAGAGCCTTTTAAGATGAAGGGGAAAAAAGAGATTCGTTTGGCCGTCGTTATCATTACCGCCAAACAGACCGCCGACCTCTACCTTAGCTCCCTCGCTGCGATCTCAACCTTCATGGCACAAGAGAGAATAGAAGAACGGCTAAATCTTGTCTCAACCCCCTTACATCTCTACCAAGAGATTGTCGACTCAGGATTAGAACTCGATGCGATTTTGCGGGCGAAACATATCATGAACAACGATTTTCAGACCTGTTCGCCGGAAGACTCCTTGGACTCAGTCCTTGAGACATTTGTCAAGTTTGATCTGACCTACTGCCCAGTCGTCGATAAAAATAATCTATTTTTAGGAGAGATTCGGTTGCGTGACGTCTTAGGGCTTGCCATTCCCGATTACGCCAGACGCCTAGGGGGATTAAAATTCCTATTAAACTTCGAACCATTTAACAATTTATCGGAGCTTCGCCGTTCCTTGAAGGTAGAGGATATTATGAAGGATGCGGTCTATACCGCCGAACCCAAGACTCCCGTCGTAGAGCTCACCTTCAATTTAGCCGCTGGAAATTTGAGGAATATTCCCATCTTGGAAGAGAAAAAACTCGTTGGTTTTGTCGGCTTAAAAGATCTCTTGCACAAGGTCGTCTTGGAGTATTAATTCAACTCCTCTCTCGTATTCAATCTCTCTAGCATCTGAAACGTCTCTAAAAGGGATTTTTAAGAGAGATTGGGAAGAGGAACTCAATTCGTTTCTAGAGAACTTTTTCGATTGCCCGAATCAGAGCCTTAATCGATGCGGTTGTAATATTCTTATCCACACCAACACCCCAATAGACATCCCTTTTATCTTTAACGCCGACATACGTGATCGCCTCAGAGGCGACCGAACTTTCGAGGGTATGCTCCTGATAATCGAGAACAGAGAGTGAGGGGTCGAGTTTTAGCGACTCAATCATCCCCTCCAAGAGGGGTTGTAAGACCCCCTCCCCCGTTCGACTAAAAGAGATAATCTCATTTTGGTAGTTGAGACGAACCGAGAGAGAGACGGAGTCTTTTTCCTTACTGTAGGCGTCTTGAATCTCGTACGAGAGGAGTTCTAACCTCTCTTTATCGCTTTCTATGTACTCTTTTTCGAACACCTCAAAGATCTCTTTAGCGGAGAGTTCTACCCCCTTCTCATCCGTGATTTTTTGGATTTTTTGACTAAACGCAGGTTGCATCAACTTAGGGATCTGATAACCGAAGTACTCCGCTAAAATGTAGGCGACTCCTCCCTTCCCCGACTGGCTATTGATTCGAATCACAGCCTCGTAACTCATCTCCAGATCCTCTGGATCGATGGGGAGGTAGGGAATATCCCAATTCGTTCGTTTCTCACTACGGTATCGATCCAACCCCTTTTTTATAGCGTCTTGGTGCGACCCAGAAAAGGCGGTATAGACGAGTTCCCCCACGTAGGGGTGGCGAGGGTGGATGGGGAGGTCGGTTATCTCTTTATAGATCTTCGTAATTTTCTTAATAGAGCGAAAGTCTATCTCTGGATCGACTCCTTGTGAGTAGAGATTGAGTCCCAGTGCTACCAGATCAACATTCCCCGTTCGCTCTCCGTTTCCGAAGAGGGTTCCCTCTATTCGGTCAGCTCCAGCCAAGAGGCCCAGCTCACTAGCCGCCACTCCCGTTCCTCGATCGTTGTGCGTATGAAGAGAGATAATGCGATTCTCACGATTACTTATCTTTCGACAGAACCACTCGATCAGATCGGCGTAAACGTTCGGCGTGCTCATCTCAACGGTAGCGGGAAGATTCAGGATAATCGGATTTTTCATCGCTGGTTGTAGAATTTCACAGACGGCTTCACACACTTCAAGACTAAACTCTCTCTCGGTTCCCGTGAAACTCTCGGGGGAGTACTGAACCGTCACCGGAGTAGCACACTTCGCAACGAGTTCGCCGATAACCTTTGCCCCCTCCTCCGCAATTTTTTTGATTCCAGCTTTATCGGAGTTGAAGACGTAATCTCTCTGAGCGATCGACGTTGAGTTATAGAAGTGAACAATCGCATGAGGAACCGATTCAATCGCCTCAAAGGTTCGTTTAATTAAACTCGGTCTCGCTTGAGTTAAGACTTGAATTTTCACGTCGCTTGGAATCAGATTTTCATCGACCAGACGCCGAAGGAGTCGAAATTCCGTTTCGGAGGCGGAGGGAAACCCAACCTCGATCTCTTTAAATCCCATCTCTACTAGGATTTGAAAAAACTCTACTTTCTGTTCGACACTCATCGGAGTCGGAAGAGCCTGATTTCCATCTCGCAAATCAACACTACACCACAAGGGAGCCTTCTCAATTCGTCGATTTGGCCACTCTCTATCGGAGAGATCAACGTCAAATCCGTAGGGGAGATATTTTTTATGCGTATACATACACTTACCTTTCTTTAAAAATTCGGTTTCAGAAAACAACGAAGATATTTTTTTTAGTCTTGGGTTTGAAAACGGAATTTAGCCAAGGTGAATTATGACGTTAAATGCGTATTTCCACGTATCCTCAAAGTATTCTCAAGCACTGCTCAGAACATCGTCTTATTATGTAATATTCTGTAATATTAATAACCATTGTTAGGTTCAGATTCCTCTTTTCTCCCCAATTTTTCGGATAAAATAGATTCAATCCTCACCCTAAAGAGCTAAGTTCTACCAAAAACCCCTCCCCCTCTACTCAATCCGAATACCCT
>CAZATZ010000043.1:0-10035 GCA_964488175.1 uncultured Spirochaetales bacterium | reverse complement strand
TAAGAGTTACACTCCTTGTTTTAAAAAAAGGAAAAAGAATAAGATTGGCATATTCCTATAAAAATAAAGAGAATTCATATGAAGAAATTATTGTGCTTGATGCTAGCGAGTATCTTTATTCTGGCGATTGGGGGAATCGTTTTTGCTCAGGACAAAGATTCCAATTTAAGCGGAACGAATTTGAGCAGAAAAAATTTGAGTGAGTCTAACTTTAGTGACGCCAACTTAAGTAGGACTAACTTGAGTGGGGTTACCTTGAGTAACGCTACCTTAAGCGGGGCTAACTTGAGCGAAGCGAACTTGAGTAAGGCTGACTTAAGCACGGTCGACTTCAGAGAGGCGAACCTAGGTGAAGCAAACTTGAACGGAGCGAAAGTAAATAAAGCGAATTTAAAGAAGACTGACTTAAGAGAGGCTGACTTAAGAGGTGCGGATCTGAAGGATACGAATTTAAAGGATGCGAACTTAAAGAAAGCTAGATTCTGGGAAAAAGATAAAGAGGAATTGATGAAATCTCATCCTACGGTTGATTGGTCTCTTGTCATATTCTGTTTGGGGGAGACTCCTAGCTGTTAATCAAGGGTACCTCTAAAAAGTCGATTTCAAAAAAGATCTAGTTAGAAGTGAAAAGAGGTTTTTCAGGATACCTTTTTACAATTAGGAGTAATTCAATGAAGTGCCTCGTCGTTATTAACGCTTGTGGAATCGATCTAGAGACCCCCTTTCCAGAGAGAGGGAAGAGTCTCAGAGAGTACCACCAAAAACAGATCGAAGCTCTCGGGTTCTCTCCCCAAGATGTCCGTTACCTCTTAGATCCTGAACACTCGGTTCCCTCGAATACTCCCTTTGCCTCGTCCTCTCTACGGAAAAGAGATACACTCTCTCTCATGGAGACACTGGGAGAGATTTCAGAGGGCTATCACTCTATTTTCTACTACTGGGCTGATACCGTCTTTTTAAATCAGGCTCTCAACGAGGAACTTCTCCGCGACCACAAGAAATATTTTAGCGAGTACACTTTTGCCGACGGGTATCCTCTCGGATTCACCGGTGAGATTCTTAGCACATCCATCTTGCCACAGCTCATCTCTCTGGCGTCAACGTTGGTCAAACAGGAGAGGCGACTGGACAAAGAGAGCCTCTTTCGCACCATTCAAAAAGAGATAAACCGCTTTGATATTGAGACGAAGATAGCACCCCTAGATCAGAGAGGTCTACGTCTGGATCTACGGATCGAAAAAAAGGTAGATCGAGAGATCTCTCTGGCTCTCTTTGAACGATGGCAAGAGAGTCAGAGAGAGCCTCTTCTGTGGAGCATCCAAAGAGTCCAAGAAGAGATTCAAAAGGAAGATTTTCTCCGATCAGTTCCCGCCTTTTACCAGTTACAACTGACGACCCAAGAGTACGCCCCGAGTTACTACCTCCCCTCTTCTCTTCGAGCCACAACAGAGTCTAAAGAGAGTAAGGCGACGATCTCCCTCTCGCAAATCGATTCATTGGCTGAACAGATCGTAGAGCTTAGCGGAGAGGCGACTATCGTTCTAGGATACGGAGGAGAGATAGGTCTCTATCCACACCTTAAAGACTCCGTTCAACGCTTTTTGAGACACCCCTCTCTGACTCTTATTCTCGAGACGGGAGGGGTTGGGTTTGAGGAAGAGATCTTGTTTGAGTTGTTAGAAGAGGGGGCAGAACGCCTCTCTGTCGTTCTCAATATCGAGGGGGGGCGACCTGAACAGATTCAAAAAAGGCGACCCGATCTCACCAACGAAGAGAGCGAACGACTCCTCGCCTTAGCCCATCGATTAACGGAAAAATTTCCAGAAAATATCTACTGGCAGACGACTCGACTCAGAGGGGAAGAGGGTGAATTAGAGGAGTTTTATCATTTCTGCCAGAAGAATCACGCCCAAATTTTGATAAAGAAGTACAACCACTTTAGTTACGAACTCCCCGAGAGAAAGGTCGTCGACCTAGCCCCCTTTGAACGAAATACGTGTTGGCATCTCAAGCGGGACATGATTATTTTAGCCGATGGAACCGTGCCTCTCTGCGAGAACGACACCTTCTCCACCAAGAAACAGGGGAATATCAACGAAACCCCTCTCGGCGAGATTTGGCGGGGAACTGACGTGATCTATCAAGAACATCTAAACAAGAATCTTTGTGAGATGTGCCGAAAGTGCGACGAATACTACACCTTTAATTTCTAAGATTCTCTCTCTAGGGTACCTCTAAAAAGTCGGTTTCAGACAATAACGAGTTAGAACTGAAAAAGGGTTTTTTAGAAGTGCGGCTAATATTGCAAGGATATATAGAGCTGTGCGCCGCCGTTTCCAGCGGGCAAGAGGGCGACAGAGGGAGCGTTGGTGTTCTTACCCTTTAGATCCTTATCTTTAACCCTGGCCTTCTTGGGATTTATAATCGGATAAATCGCCATAATCAATCCCCCCAATTGAATCGCAAAAGAGGAGTAATAGAGAGTATCAGAGAGAGTTTTAGACGTTTGCTGCGCAACGGCTTGGTAGTGGAGAGAGATTGATAAATCGAGAAGGGTTCCAGCTAACGCCATCGTTGTTAGACCAGAGGAGTGTAAAACTCTCTCCTCTTGCGTCGTCAATACAAAGTGTTCCTCTTTTCCAGGGAGTGACGCACCTAACACGGCAAAGGCCATCCCCCCTAACCAAAGAGCTTGTGTCACCACTTGTCCCACCTCAACCTCTCTCTCGATCTCATTGGAACGAGCGGGAGTGATCAGAGAGTTTAAACTCGATGCGGTCGCTCCTCCTACGCTAGAGACGAGACCTTTGTACTGATTATTCGAAAGAATCAGTTCGTCAATTCCCTTATTTCTCCAAGTCGTTGCCGTTCCCGCCATGCCCCCCGCCTGCATAAGAGTTAATCCGACCGTATAAGAGATCGCACCAAACGTTGTCATAGAGAAAGTTTTTTCATCATAAAGTGGGTTGAGGATATAGGTCGTGATGGGGCCGAGATATCCAGTCGAATAACTCGCTATCAGAAAGCCCTGGGACTGTTTTGCGTATTTATCTGATGGTGCGGTTAAGTTCTCGATATTGGTCGCCGTTGTCAGTTGAGTCTGAATCGCCGAGGAGTAGGACTGTTCGCTTAAGAAGTGATTTCGAAAACCAGAAAATCCCATATAGTCGTGCAGTAAAAACGAGACGAGGGGAGGAATGAAATAGAGTGCTTCTCGCGTTCCATTTCCTAGATTTTCGTAAACAACAACTTTTTTGACCTCAGCGGCGTATAGGTCGACAGACTTATCCTTGAAAGCGGGAGCCCACTTGGTGAGAACTCCGTTAATGATAGTACGAACGCTATTTTTTAAAAGCTCTAAACTCTGCGTAGATGAGGTGAGAGTCTCTCTAGTGCGGGAGGTTAGGGTTAGAGTGTAGGCGGAATCCCCTCTTTTTTCGATAGTTAGAGTGGCGGGAATCACAGTACCCTCAGATTTCGTATTGTAAGAGGGATCCGTCCAAGAGAGTTCATCGATATCTCCCACGACCTGACGAAATATTTTGAGGACAACATTCTCCATGTAACCAGGAAGATCACCCCTTTTTTTTACCCTCTCGACATCAATTAAGAGTCCACCAGTTTGTGTAAAAATGGGAGAGAGGGTGAGAAGGAAAAAGAGAAATACTAAGATTTTTTTTCTAGGGTTTTTTTGAAATCGTCTCTTTTCCATCTCTCAGTTCTCTTCTTCTCTCGGAAAATTTTCGACGTAATTGACGCTATCAGCATAACAAGATTCTTCATCGGAGGCAAGGGAGGAGACCTTTGGGGATAACCGATTTTCCTCTATTTGTCTTTTATTTAGATTTCTCCTCCTAAAAGAGAGCGCTATCTCTTCTAGGAGAAATTTCTTGATGGGTGGCTTTCATTAGTTTTCAGCAGAACGAATACAAAAAAATCGTTAAAATTAAGACGATTTTTTTTTGTGAGAAAAAAGGGAGGGACTTTTTACAGCTCCTCCATCAATCGTTCTGCTAACTTATCTAGAAGGGCATCATTCATATAGTCTGGATCGTCGAGTTTTGCCTTCACCTCTGCTACCCGATCTTCACGGATATCGGAAGCCTCTTTGACAATTTGCAAGACTTGGTGCATCGCCGAGGTCTGTAGGGCTTCGGATGAGAGTTTAATTCCATCGCCTTGAACAACGCCTTTTACCTCTTTGGGCTTTTGAACCTGTTGATACCTGTCGATTGCGCCAGTTGGGGATAGTTTTTCAATAGTCATTCTCTTCGTCCTCTTTGGTTGCTTTATGTATCGTACGTTCTATCAACAAAACTTTATCAAATTTCTTTAGGGCACCTCTAAAAAACAGTTTTTCCATCTTTAACTCGATCTTTTTTGTCAGTTTACCGTCTCTGAAATACGTATCTAGCTCCGCTAAACTTCGCTTTCTCGATGTTTTCTCGACCCGCCAAAAAATCTCTTCGTTATTTTCTGAAGCTAAGTTTTTAGATCTACTCTTTGGCAAGAAGAATAATTGAAAATTCTCCTTGCATTGTAACCCTTTCTCGAAAAATTGCAAGAAGAGAGCCAACCTCCCCTCTCGTGATTTCTTCATATTTCTTCGTCAATTCTCTTCCAATCACGAGGGAACGTGAGGAATCAATGGCGACCAATGACTCCAACAGAGAGAGTACCCGTAAAGGGGATTCATAGAAGATAACCGAGTATGATAAATTCATTAACTCCGCTATTTTCTTCTCTCTTTTCTTACCCTTTTTGGGTAAAAAACCCTCAAAGAAGAACCGAGGAGTGGGGACTCCAGCCACACTAATCAGTGTCGTTGTCGCACTCACCCCAGGGAGAGGAATTACCTCTCCTTCCGCTTCAAGGACTCTCTGAATCAAAAAACTTCCAGGATCGCTAATCCCAGGAGTTCCAGCATCGCAAAGATACCCAATGGTTTCCTTCTTTAACGAGGCAACGATCTTTTCTGTTACCCTATCTTCATTCTTCGCATGGCAGCTAATCATCGGTTTGTCGATGTCGTAGTACATCAATAACCGTTTTGTCACTCGAGTATCTTCACACACAACAAGGGTGATCTCTTCCTTGAGTACTCGCAAGGAGCGGAGAGTCATATCCTCGGGATTTCCGATAGGAGATGCGATCACATAAAGCGGGTTCATCCGATCCTCTCTTTACTCCAAAACCAAAAGAACCCCACCCCTGTGAAATCTTTTATTGGGAAGGTTCATACGTGATCTATTTACGACTTCTCCCCCCCCCTTTCTTCTCCTTTTTAAAAGGAAGCTGAAAAATTTGTTCATTCTTCTGAAAAGGGGGAGATTTTGACACAAAAGGAGTGAAGAGTCCGAGAGTATTTTTTAGATCAAGAGGGTATGGGAGATCCCTAAACCATTCTTTTTCATTTCTAGCTCGATCTTTTTTGGCAATCTCCAGATTTGTTGCAAGATTTTTTACAAGATTTGTTGTGGTTTGATTGAAAGACTCATTTCGTTCTACAAGACTCCAGATTCAACCTCTCAAAAACCTCTTCGTTATCTTCTGAAATCGATTTTTGAGAGATCTCCTGTGTTCCCTTTCAGAGTCTATCTCTATCCTCGGTTTACGGTTGTTTCAAACTGAAAACCCTGTCGTTTAACGGTAAAGACAACTCGTCTCTTCTCATTAATCGCCTGATAGAAGTCGTTACAGTTTTTAATCTCTTCGCCATTTACTTTGAGAATAATATCTCCTCTTTGTAAATTGGCCGAAGCGAGAACGCCTTGTTTCTCTAGACCTGCAATGACAACACTCTGCAAGTCGTTACGAAGATTCATCTGTTTGCGGATATCGTCGCTCAATTCGACGACAATAACGCCTGGCCACAACTTGCCGCTACCAACGGTATCCTCTTTTCTCGCTCCGATTTTAACGGGGATGGACATCTTTTTCTTGTTTCGAAGCAGAGTAAATTTTACGGTATCTTTGGCCTTTAGATTGGCAACAATGCGAGTGAATTGCTGGCTGTTTTCAACGGGTTTTTCACCAACGGCGAGAACAAAGTCTCCCGCTTGCATACCACCCATTTCGGCGGGAGAGTTGAGATACACATTGAAAACAAAGGCTCCCTCCTTCTCCTTACTTCCTAAACTCTTTTTGAAGTGCTCACTAGGCTCTCCAATATTGATCCCTAACCAGCCGTATTGAACCGCTCCTGTCTCAATAAAATCGCTTATCGCCTTGTACGCATTATTGATGGGAATGGAGAACCCCAGACCAACATTTCCCCCTGATCGACTCGCAATCCACGAGTTAATTCCGATAACCTCACCCCTGAGATTTACCAGAGCCCCTCCCGAATTTCCAGGATTAATCGACGCATCGGTCTGAATATAATCGGTAAGAGAACCGCCAGGGGACTCATTTCGTCCGACAGCACTAATAATTCCTTGAGTAATAGAAGATTCAAATCCGAGAGGGTTTCCCACGGCGAAAACGATATCCCCTACCTGAACATTATCCGAATTTCCTAACTTGGCTAGGGGTAGTTTCTTTTTTGATTTAAAGGAGATAAGGGCTAGATCCTTTAACGGATCTCCTCCAATTAATGTCGCTTTATACTCGTTACCGTCGGAGAGGAGAACCTCGATGAGATCGGCGGTCGAAACGACGTGGTTATTCGTCAGTACGTAGACGGTATCTCCGTCTTGGCGGACGATGACTCCACTTCCCAGTCCGTTTTGAACGCCTCCTTGGGGACTCTGCCCAAAGTTAAAAAAAGGAGCGAATGGATTATCTGACTCTTTGACGAGATCTTCGGTCTTGATCTCAACGACGATAGGGACAACATCTTTTGAAACCGTTCGAAAACTCTCTTGTAACGCTAACACGGCTGCACTCTGTCCCAGAAGGGAGAACGCTGAGGAGAGAAAGAGGGCGAAGAAGATCATACTATATCTATGAAATTTAAGGCATTTATAAAAAGATTTCATCTTATTTCTCCAATAATCACTCTAGATCTAACCAAAGGGTACCTCTTTGGTAAGAGCTCCTTTTACTATATCACTATATCACTATATCGACACGGTGATAGAATTCTACTCATAAAAAGATAACAATACACCCTCCAAAATTATGACAAAAAATTTAGGAAATGGTCTCTCTTATCTTAGAAGGGCAGCTCTAGAACCCTTTAAAACGAATCGGTTAAGAGTGTATTATTTAAGAGAGGTAAAAAAAAGATCGCTTTTAAAAAAAAAGACATTTTTCAGAAAAAGAGGAGAAGTTGAAGGTTACTAAGGGTAGAATAAAACGAAGGACACCCCGAAGAAGATAAAGGCACCTCTAAAAACGTATGAGAATTTCCAAAGGTAGGAAAAAATGATTGAACGATACTCCAATCCCGAGATGCAGACCCTGTGGAGCGAAGAGGCAAAATTTGACTCTTGGATGAAGGTTGAACTCTTCGCCTGTGAAGCGTGGGGAACGTTAGGAAAAATCCCACCAGAAGAGGTAGAAACCCTCAAAAAGAATTTTTCTCTTCTAAAACCAGATATTCCGCGGATCAAAGAGATCGAAGAGGAGACCAAGCACGACGTGATCGCCTTTACTCGCTCGCTCTCTGAACAGCTGGGAGAGGAGAGGCGATGGGTACACTACGGATTGACGAGTACCGACGTGGTGGATACGGCGTTGGGGTATCGACTGCGTCTGGTTAATGAAAAAATAGAGGAAAAACTCGTCGCTTTTCAAAACGTTCTCAAAGAGCAGGCACTCCGATTTCAAGAGATCCCTTGCATTGGGCGAACTCACGGAATTCACGCCGACATTACCTCTTTTGGTCTAAAATTTCTCTTGTGGTATGAGGAGATGGAGCGAAATCTCTCGCGGTTTCGAAGCGTGAGAAAAGAGATAGAGGTCGGAAAATTGAGCGGTGCGGTCGGAAATTTTGCGAATACTCCCCCCTTTGTCCAAGACTTTGTCTGTCAAAAACTGGAAATTGAGAGTGCAAAAATCTCAACACAGGTGATTCAGAGAGATCGCCACGCCCACTACCTCTCCGTCATCGCCCTAATCGGCTCGTCGATGGAAAAAATAGCGGTTGAAATACGTCACCTTCAACGAACGGAGGTCGCAGAGGTTCAAGAGAGTTTTGGTTCTGGGCAGAAAGGGTCGAGTGCGATGCCCCATAAAAAAAATCCGATCTCTAGTGAGAATATCTGTGGGTGTTCTCGAGTTCTTCGCGGTTACATGGTGGCGGGATTTGAAAATATTCCGCTCTGGCATGAGCGAGATATCTCTCATTCAAGCAGTGAAAGAATTGTTTTAGCCGATGCGACGATTTTAATTCACTACATGCTAGACCGGTACACCAAGACGCTAAAAAATTTGGTCGTTCATAAAGAGCGTATGGCTCGCAATATTGAGTTAACGAACGGGGCGATCTACGCCCAGCAGGTTCTCTCCTTTTTGATAGAGCGGGGGATGGACAGAGAGGGGGCGTATGATGCGCTTCAAAAAGCGGCGGCTCTTGCGTGGGAGAAGACCCCCGATCCCTCTTATCATCTTAAAGAACTTCTTCGCCAACAAAAATTCGCTTCTCAGAAAATTGAGAAAGAGGAACTCGATTCGGTCTTTTCGCAGGAGCCGTTTATGCGCAGAGTCGGTGAGATCTACGACCGTGTGTTAGGTGGATCACCGTCAACTCAGTGAGCGGGAAGGTACAATCTAGAGATCTTATGAATTATGGAGACCGCTAAAAAGGCGATGCTAAAAAAAGGGTTTTTACTCCCCAGCGTAGAATTGCCAGCGGTAAAAACCCTCACAAAAGAGCGAAAAGAAAACGACTTTTCACCGAAACTCCTAACATCCTTAACCCCCTCCCCTCTCTTTTAGGAGTAGGAAGGAGAGTTAAGATCCCCCTTCATCAAAAATGAGAAGAGGGAAAAGACCTACCTCAGTAACTGAAGAACGCCTTGAGTTCTTGTGTTAGCTTGAGCTAACATCGCATTACTTGCCTGCGTCAAGATGCCATTTTTAGCGAAAGAGATACTCTCTTCAGCCATATTGACGTCACGAATTCTTGACTCTGTTGCTTGCAGGTTTTCAGCGGCAATATCAACTCCACCCTTGGCGAGTTGAAGTCTGTTTTGAACCGCTCCCAAATTGGCTCTTGTGAGAGAGACGCGATTCAAAGATTTATCGAGAACACCGATAGAACGGTTCGCCAACTCTGTCGTAGAGACCGAGATAATATTTACCCCAGAGGCGGCATTTCTCATTCCGAGTGCGGCTGCCGTCATCGTTCCGACATTGGCCTCGATGGTCTGATCCATGTTGGCTCCGACGTGGAAAACGATGGGAGAGTCCTCTTGAATCCCAGTATTTGCCGAAAATCGCCCCGTTAAAAGGGTCATTCCGTTAAATTGAGCTTGGGAAGCAACTCTGTTCGTCTCGTCTATTAACTGATTGACTTCGATGGTGATCATCTCTCTATCTTCAGCGGTATAAATACCGTTGGCTGCTTGAACAGAGAGTTCTCGAATTCGTTGCACGATACTCGTTGTCTCCTCCAAGTACCCTTCAGTCGTTTGGATAAACGAGATTCCATCTTGGATATTTTTAGAACCCTGATTTAATCCTCGAACTTGAGCACGCATCTTTTCAGATACGGCGAGTCCAGCGGCGTCATCAGCACCCTTGTTAATCCTCATTCCAGAGGATAACTTCTCCATGTTTGTCGATTGTGCCGCATCGGCGAGACCTAACCGTCGATTTGCATTCATCGCGGAAATATTGTGATTGATTATCATAAAATTGTCCTCCATGACAACTCGTTAAAAGAAGGGTTTATTGAAGTTCCATTTCAAATTGGTTCTTTAAGCCAAACCCGTTACTCCCTCATTATCGAGCGGGGGGGATCGAAAAGTTGATTTTTTTTTCTCGTATTTCTTAAGTTTTCAAAAAAAATACCGAAAAGTTCGCTCTTTTATAAAACGAGGAGAGGAGAGATACTTTCTGAAGAGTGACAAGATTGGAGTTTTAAAA
>CAZATZ010000042.1:0-10100 GCA_964488175.1 uncultured Spirochaetales bacterium | reverse complement strand
TTGAGGTACTGAATCTACGGGAGAGTGACTCTCCTAGTAGATATCGTAAAAATCGCCCTCTTGTACTTCCATTAAATACTCTTTATTTGGCGACCCACGGTCAATCTCTCGGAGGGTGTTTTCAAGATTGTTGATAGTTCCTTGGAGAGCGTTCGCCTGTTTTTCTAAGCGCGACGTCGATAGCCGTAACTCCTCGGTCGTTTTCTGTAGTAACTGTTGCTCGGTGGGAACACTCTGCTCAGCCGTCTCGCTATTGGGAACGTAGTCTCCCTCATAGCCACCGTAGCCCGAACCACCACCGTAACCTGAGCCTCCACCGTAGCCATCGTAACCGTAGCCGTAACCTGAGCCACCTCCATAACCATCATAACCGTAGCCCGAACCACCACCGTAACCTGAACCACCGCCGTAACTATCGTAGCCGTAGCTTTGAACCAAGAGAGAAAAATGCTCTCTCTCCTCTTCCTTTTTAAAGAGGAAGACCGATTCTCTCCTCGATGAAGAAATCGAAGGAGTGGTGGAAAAACTTACGAGAAGAGAGTCTTGGCCGCCTCTGTCTAGAGGGGAGGGGAGTGTATTTCGCTCTCTCTTTGAATTCTGGTTGTAGTAGTAGTAGTAATATTCATCATAATTTTGATCTCCATAGCCATAGCCATTATCGTAATAATAATAGGATTGGGCCGGCTCCGTGGAAGCGGGGGCTGGTGGTGGCGTTGGGGCAGGAGTGGGAACAGGCGTTGGAAGCGGTGCTTGTGGTACTGGTTGGGGGGGAGGTGCTGCGTTATTAAAAATAATATACGGGGCTGGCTGTCCTGTGGCAGGGGGCTGATAGTAGGGAGAAGGGGGCTGAACTACCGTAGGTTCTTTAGGGGCAGGGGGAAGTTCTGGTTTCGCACGAAATTGAGCCAAACACCCTAGGTCATCGATAAACCTGTCAGTACGAACCACATTACTACCAAATTGAAGAGCACCTGTTTCAGTTTGACCCACTTGAACCTTGATCGCATAAAATTCTGCTGGAGTCACGACCGAGATCGCGTATCGATTCTCAATCCGTGGCAACTTACCCAGATAGAAGAAATCGGCTGTTCCAGAGTAGATTTTGGGGAGATCGGAGGCGTGGTAGACGTTAAAAAAGACCTGTTGGTCGACGGGGATCGTATCGGGAACGTCCCAAGTCAAAAGAGTATCATTTCCATTGGGAGCGCACTCAAGGCGTAGATTGGCTACGACTGGATTCGTTTGAGCTGTGAGAATCCTCGTCGATAAAAAGAAAAAGATAGAAAAAACATACGATATTTGCCTAAAACTCTTCATCTTTCATTCATCCCCTGAGAGTCTAACACTACCTTAACACCGACCATCTTCCCCCTCTTTCCCGATGGAAAAAAGGGGAAGCGGGAAAAAAAATTAGGTTAAGAGTAGATCAACGACCTCTTTAAATCGTTTAACAGGAAAAATTGTCATTCCTTTTCTTACATTTTCGGGTATTTCATCCCAATCTTTCTCGTTTTTTTGAGGAATAATAATTTTATGGATCTTATTCCGTTTCGCTGCGATCACCTTTTCTCGCAATCCACCGATTGGTAGGACGTTACCCGTCAAAGAGAGCTCTCCTGTCATCGCAAATCCTGCGTTTATCTTTCTTTTCATCCCAAGAGAGAGAAGAGAGGAGGCCATCGTGATACCAGCCGAAGGGCCATCTTTTGGGGTCGCTCCTTCGGGAATATGGAGGTGGATCGCTCGCTCGGAGAAGAACTCTTTCTCGATTTTGACCGCCGATGCGAAGGACTTCGCCACAGAGTAGGCGATATTTGCCGACTCTTTCATGACGTCTCCCATTCTTCCCGTCAGTTGAATCCCCGGTTTTCCCTCCAAGTCCATCGCTTCGATAACCAGAACATCTCCGCCAAAATTTGTCCAAGCTAGACCGATATTCATTCCCGGTTTATCGAGAGTGATTAACTCGTTTTTATCAAAAGAGGGTCTTCCTAAGTAGTCACGAAGAGAGGTAGAAGAGATATCCACGGGAAGATCACTCTCCCCCTCGACCACCTTTTCGGCGACTTTTCGATTGATCTTATCGACGAGAAGTCCAAAAGAACGCATCCCAGCGTCTCGAGCGTACTCTTGTGCGATCTGGCGGAGTACACTCTTGTTGTACTTGATCATCGTCTTATTTAGTCCGTGTTTCTCGACCGATTTGGGAACTAGGTATTTCTTCGCAATCTCGACCTTCTCATCGTCGATATATCCAGAGAGTCGGATAATCTCCATTCGATCGATGAGAGGTTGTGGGATCGTATCGAGGGTGTTCGCCGTGGCGATAAAGAGGACGTGACTCAAATCGTAAGGAACGTCGAGGTAGTGGTCACGAAAAGCGTTGTTTTGTTCGGGATCCAAGACCTCTAAAAGAGCCGAAGAGGGGTCTCCCTGATAAGAGTTTCCCAGCTTGTCGATCTCGTCTATCATAAAGACGGGAGCCTTCGACTTGGTGATCTTTAGACCCTGTACAATTTTTCCAGGCATCGCTCCCACATACGTTCTTCTATGTCCTTTGATCTCGGCTTCATCTCTCATCCCCCCCACAGAGAATCGGAAGAAGGGTCGATTCAGAGTTGAGGCGATCGATTTTCCGACCGAGGTCTTTCCCACTCCTGGGGGGCCTACGAGGCAGATAATCGATCCCTTCGTGTCTTGTTTTAGTTTACGAACGGCTAAGTACTCAACAATTCGTTTTTTGACATCGGTTAATCCGTAGTGATCTCTGTCTAGTATTTTTCGCGCTTTGGGCAGATCTATCTTCTCGGGTTTCGGATTATCCCACGGCATACTGACGATAGTGTCGAGATAGTTTCTCGTCACGATGTACTCCGAAGAGTTCGGTTCCATCAAAAGAAATTTCTCTAACTCCTCATCAACACTCTCTTTGACCTCCCCCTCTAAGGAGAGTTTATCTAGCTTCTTCTTAATCTTGTTGTACTCGCTATTCTTGGAATCGACAGGGTCACCCAGCTCTTTTTTAATCGCTTTAAGCTCCTCTCTTAGAAAGTACTCTCTCTGGCTCTTTTCGACTCGTTCGTTGATCTCGCTCGAGATTCGTTTTTGAATCCGCAAGAGTTCTTGCTCCTTGCGAATGAAGAGAAGAACCTGTTCAATCCGTTCACGAATATCGAGCAGATCCATGATCTTTTGTTGCTCTTCTCGCTGTATATTTAAGATGGAGGTAATAAAGTCGGCTACTTTTCCTGGGTTGTCTATGTTGACCATGTTCAACCGCATCTCCTCGGAGAAGAGAGGGTTGCCCTCTGAGAGATCTTTTATCTCAGCGATGAGAGTTCTCGTGAGGGCGTTTAGTTCATTTTTTGAGCCGTCAAATTTATCCTCTAAATAGGTCACAGAGACGAAGTACGGACTCTCATGGGTGATCATTCGATCGACTTTAAACCGCTTGAGAGTTGAGATAAAGATGTTATACCCCCCATCGGGAAGGTTGATCTTTTTAACAATTCGAGCCACCGTTCCGATCTGATAGAAGGGAGGCTCATCCGAACCCTCTTCCGGCTCCTTTCCTAAAACCAAACCGATCATATTGTCGGTAGCAAGAGATTGTGAAATCACCTCGATATCGTTACGACTAGTGACCATGACTGGGGTGAAAATACCAGGAAAGATCGGTTTCCCTGTCAATTGAATCAGTAGTAGATTGTTTGGTAGAGAAGAATCAGCGCTAATAATTTCATTCGACATGATAGAAAAATCTCCTTACTTTACGGAAAATATCAATTTTGAGTCCCGTACTTTGATACAAGTTTACTCTCAAAGTACTGACAGTATAAATACTCTTATGCAAAAAACTTGCCAAAAAGTTTTTTGTCACCTTTTTTGCATCTACTCGGGCGAACAGAAGGAGACTCAATCGGGAGAGATACTCCCTCACGGATTCTCTTTCATTTTGGCGTTCTCCGACCTTGCTCGCTCTCTTGCCTAGAAATAAGGTTACGAAGTATATAAGCGAAAAACCTCTCTTTTCAACTATTAGACACCTCTAAAAACCCCTTTTTTAAAATATTCCATTTAAAAATGTGCCGTTTCGATCTCTCTTTTTAAAGAATCGTTTCGTTGGAGAGTACTCCCCCTATCAAGAGAGAACTCATGTGAGAAGAGTATTCTTCTGGTATGAGGATACTTATCTAAATAAAAATGAAAATACCATCTAGCAGATCCCCCCGTATTTCGAGAGTCTTTCAAAAAAATCGTGTCGGAAAGCGAGAGAAAATAATCAATCATTTAGAATTTGGGGGAGGATGTTGTGGCAAAAGAGAAGATAATCTCTCAATAAAAAATGACTTGCGGATATCTCTGTAAAACCCTCGCTCTTAAAAGAGAGGTAATAAGGTTCTCTTTAGAACGATAAGCGCATAGGCTGAAGGAGATCGAATACTCTCTCTCATCTCTTCGCTATGCGAATGCTTTTATCAATCTTAGAGTTCCTTTGATGATGAGTGGCATAAACGTAATGACGGAGACTAATCTAAAAGTATGCAATAGTACCACGACATGAGACTTCGCCCCGTAAGACTCGGTTAGTAAGGCCATCGCACTCAGCGCTCCTGGAGAGGTGGCAAAGAGAGATGTGACAAGATCCAGTCCCGCCAACTTACTTAATATGACACCAAAAACAACAGACATTATCAGCATCCCCAAGACGACGAGTACACTGGGGAAAAATAATTGAGAGAGCGACTTGATGTTCTCTAGAGTAAAATTAAGACCTATGATAGAGCCTATTAGTATCTGGACGACGAGAGAAAAACTAGGGGGGATGTATCCTGTTTTTCCAACTAAATTATATATCCCGACGAAAAACATAGACCCGAGAAGTACCCCCGAAGGCATATTTGTTTTACTTCCAAAATATCCCCCTAAACACCCTACTAAGAGTGTTAAAACTGTCTTTTCCATCTATCTCTCTCTTTTAAACGTACTTCACACACTTTCTATTTTTAGATCCGTTAGACAAATACTATCAGAATCTAACTCAAATTCAAGTCATCCCCTCCAGTTTTTAAAATACTACGAATTTAATGGGTCTTGGGAGTCTCCTCAAGAAATCCTCACTCTCTCTCTGTATGATCATTAAAAATCAAGATTATTGAAAAACTACTTGGAATCTCTTTTTTTTTAAATAAGGAGTTTACTACTCAAGATATTTTCGATACAATCGGACGGATTTTAGTGATTTTTCTGGATGTATTTTTTGACATAAACCTTTATCATCAAAAGATTTTGTCATTAAGTAAGACGGGAAAAACCATTGTAATTCGATTTTTATCTATTGAAAGAACTGGTCGCTCGTAAGGGATTTTTTTAGAACTCCTCTAAAGAGACCTTAGAGAGTGAAAATTATACTCTCCTCTAAAAAATCGGTTTTGGAAAAGATCGAGTTAGGATTTTTTAGAGGGGAATCTCATCAAGGAGAGATTTTGTGAAAATGGGAATTAAAAGATTTTCAAAACTATTTGTTGTCGCCTCTATTGTGGCTGCGGCACTCTTTTTAGTCGCATGTAGCAAGGGGGGAGAGCAATCCGACGGGTCATACCCCTCTAAAGCTTTAACCTTTATCGCACCCGGAGGAGCTGGGGGAGGGTGGGACTCAACTATCCGTACCGTAGCAAGAGTGCTAAAGGACACCGATTTAGTTAGTGTTCCTATGCCTATCACAAATAAACCTGGAGGCGGAGGAGGCGTAGCCTTAGCTTACTTACAGGAAGAAGAGGGAAATGACTCTGTGATTTCCGTGTATTCTCCTCCCCTGTTATTAATCAACTTAAACGGTACCTCAGAGTACAGCTACAAAGATCTAACCCCTATCTCTCGACTTATTACAGACTACGGTGCCTTTGTGGTCAAGAAAGATTCTAAGTACGGTTCGATAAAAGAGGTCATGGACGCTCTGAAAGAGGATCCCAAGAGTGTAAAATTTGGCGGAAACTCATCGGCTGGAAGTATGGATCACATCCAGTTCTTGATGGTCGCAAAGGCGGCGGGAGTAGAGGATATTAGGGATATCGATTACATCAGTTACCAGAACAATGAGGGAGCTGGACAACTCCTCGGAGGACACATTGACCTTCTTTCTACCGGTCTTGGAGATGTCTCTGCTCTTCTTGAAAGTGGACAGTTGGTAGGTCTTGCTCAGACCGCTGATGAGAGAATCGGAGAGGGGGCTTTGGCTACAATTCCAACCTGTAAAGAGTCCGGTATCGACGTCACTTTTTATAACTGGAGAGGTCTTTTTGGAACTCCTGGGATGTCTCAAGAGGCTTTGGATTACTGGCAAAAGACTCTTGCCGCTATGGTAGAGACTCCTGAGTGGGACGAGGCTGTCAGAACGAATGGATGGAGTAAGTCGTATGCAAACGCAGCGGATTTTACGGCGTCCTTAGATAAGATAAACGAAGAGTATAAGTTAATACTCGCCGATATCGGAATGTTAAAAGAGTAGCTTTTCATTTGATAATTTGATCATTTGATAATGGGTGCCTCGGGTGCCTCGAGGGGTACCTCGGGGACCTCCAAAAAGTCGCTTTCAGAAAATAACGATGAGATTTTTTAGAGGTACTCTCATGATAGGTTTCGAAGGGTGTCTCTAAAGATTTGATTTCAGCGATGGAAAAGATATTTTTAGAGGTGTCCTCAATGATTAAGATGAAAAGATGAGGTGAAATTTTGAATATTAAAGTGAAAACAACGATGGCTTTCACTCTATTTGGAATGCTCTATACGGTGGGTGCTTTTATGATACCTAGAGCTTCTATAGGAAACCCCGTAGCCCCCAAGATATTTCCGCTAATTCTCGGGATAGGTCTTAGTATTTTAGGCTCTCTCTATACTCTCAAAGAGTATAAGCAGTGGAGAGATGATGAGAGCTCTGGAAGTACCAAAAAATTCACTCCAGACGAACTAGAAAAAAAGAGAAAAACCAATCAATTAATTCTATTTACAGCGATAGCTGGTATCGTTTATGCGGCGATATTTGAAGCGGTCGGATACATTCTTTCTACCTCTCTCTTTATCGGGGGAATCATGTTTGCGATCAATGGAAGAAAAAAGTGGATGACAAATGTAGGCGTAGCCGTCATTTTTAGTGTCTCGGTCTATATGATTTTTTCAAATCTTTTAGCGATCCCTCTTCCTAAAATTCCTTTCTTCGAGATCTAACAAATAGGCTTCTCTAAAAAAAAATATTTCAAATTCGATCTTTTTCGTCAATTTACTCTCTCGTCGGTTGTCAAAAATTTCATCGTTATTCTTTGAAACGAAGTGCTTAGAGACGCCAAATGCTATTTTATAGGTGAGATATTCCAATGATTGAAGTTCTACAAAATCTAATGTATGGTTTTTCTGTGGCGTTAACTCCTGCCAATTTGATGTGGGTGACAATAGGCGGTATTTTAGGAACCGTTGTCGGAATGCTTCCAGGACTTGGCCCAGCCACGGGGGTTGCTGTTTTACTCCCTCTTACTTTTAGTATGGGACCTAGTGCCGCCCTTATCACGATGTCCGGTATCTACTACGGAGCGATGTTTGGCGGTTCAAGGAGTTCTATCCTAATCAATACACCGGGAGATGGTGCCGCTCTCGCCGCCACCTTTGACGGGTATCCTATGGCGAAAAATGGTCGGGCGGAGGCCGCTCTTGCGATGTCCGCTATCGCCTCTCTTGTGGGGGGAGTTATCGCAGCGGTACTGATGACTTTCGTCGCAACTCCCGTCTCTATGTTTGCTCTCAAGTTTGGACCAGCTGAGTACTTTCTTCTCATGGTAGCCGCTCTCTCAATGACAGCGTCTATGTCTAAGGGAAACGTCCTCGGCGGATTTGTCTCGATGTTCGTTGGACTTATGATCGCTACCGTTGGTCTTGATGGACAGTCTGGGATAGCGAGGTTTACTTTCGGTATCATAGAGCTACAGCAGGGAATCGATTTCTTGATTCTGATAATAGGTATCTACGCCCTAGGAGAGGTCTTTAAAAGTTTCAACTCTATTAACGATGATAAAAAGAAGATGCAGAAGAAATTTGGCAAAATATGGTTCACAAAAGAGGACGGCAAGAGGTGTCTGTGGCCCATTTTAAGGAGTACGCCCTTGGGCTTTGTTATAGGAGCCCTTCCCGGTGCGGGAGGGACGATGGCCTCTCTCATGGCCTACAATAATGAAAAAAACCTCTCCAAAGATCCTGATAAATTTGGTAAGGGTGAAATTGTCGGATTAGCCGCTCCTGAGGCCGCCAATAACGCCGCCTCGGTGGGAGCCTTAATTCCTATGATGACCCTAGGGATTCCAGGTTCTGGTACAACGGCTGTTATGATGGGGGCTCTTCTGATGTTAGGTCTCCAACCGGGGCCGCTGTTATTCGTTCAACACCCCGATATTGCGTGGGGATTGATCGCCAGTATGTTTATTGGAAACCTCGTTCTTGCGATTGTGAATATTCCCTTGGCTGGAATTTTAGTAAGGGTACTGGCGATTCCCCCTAAAATCTTGTACCCGATCGTTCTCGGTCTGGCATTTATAGGAACGTACGCTATCGGGAATAGTACAATGGATTTCTACCTACTGGTCATCTTCGGTGTCATGGGCTTATTCATGTCAAAAGCGAGTGTTCCTACCGCCCCTATGATCTTAGGTGTCATCGTTGGTGGGACGATGGAACTCTCTTTTCGACAGGCTCTTACGTTAGCCAACGGTAGTCTCGGTATATTTGTCGGTTCTCCTCTTGCGATAGGGTTAATCATTCTGACAAGTGCTTCAATCCTCTCTCCTCTTCTCAAAGAAATTTTTAAAAAGAAGAGGGTGTCAGAGAGATAGTTTTAGAGGAGCGGGGGGAGTACTATTTTTGACCCAGTATCTCAAAGAGTCTCTCTCGGCTCTTTTGATCGAGAGTTAAGTAGTCGTCACCGATAGATATCTCAAACCAAAATCCTCTCTCTCTCTTGACCAACGCTGGTACAACCCGTATCGCCAGCTCGCTATAAACCCTATCAAAGAGGGATTCGATCTCCTCGGGTTCTCTCTCGATATAGATGTGAAAGAGATTGGACTTTGGGATCGTTGGTAGAGTGCTAAATCCCTCTATCTCATTAAAATTTTGACAGAACTCTTTCGCCCCCTCCCAATAATCTCTCATCTTAGAGACTCTCTGATCGAAGTAGTACTCAGCCGCAATGACGAAAGGGTAGAGGTTGAACAGGTTCCCGCCGTATCGTCTCTGCCACACCTTACACTCCTCGATAAAAGAACTCTCCCCCGCTAAAATAGCCCCCGTGACGCTGCCGATCCCTTTGTAAAAAGAGACGTACACACTATCGAACAATCCACAAATCTCAGCGAGTGGTCTATCGTAGTAGGGTTGAGCCTCCCATAATCTAGCTCCGTCTAAATGAAACTTAACCCCTCTCTCTTTGAGGTAATCTCTCATCTCCACCAACTCTTGAAACGTCGGCATCTCTCCGCCAAAATCACGAGCGGGTAACTCGATAACAACCGCCGAATACTCCTCTTGGACCCCCTTGATATCGTCGAGATCGTAGATCCTCGTCTCATCTCCCACCAAAATTGTCTTTATCTGGTTTAACTCCTGTATTCCGTAGTGCTCTCTCTCCTCTAGGTGACAAAAAGGGTGTAAAACAACGCTCTTAACGCCTCTCTTGTCGCAGTGAACTCTCAGTGCATTTTGCTGAGCCATCGTTCCAGAGGGGTAGAACCGAGCCTCCTCTTTTCCGAGTAGTTTGGCTATCTTCTCTTCAAAGTCGTTAACGACAGAACCAGAGCCGTAGAGATCTTCGGCGGTATCATCCGGTGCATGCGAGAGAGCTTCTTTTAAGAGAGAGATACTCCCTCTCCCGTGTCCGCCAATACTCACTCTGTACTCTTTGTGTCTCTGCTTAAATTCTATTCTCACGGTAGCTCCCTCCTTCAAGGTTTTAGTCTATCTATATAGTAAAGAAAAATTTCTATCTAGAATACCTAGCCAAAACTCTCTAGTCATGACTTCTCCTCAGATAAGAATAAAGAGAGAAACGCCAGAGATTTTTT
>CAZATZ010000041.1:3010-10136 GCA_964488175.1 uncultured Spirochaetales bacterium | reverse complement strand
ACCTCTAAAAAACCCTTTTTCATTTCTAACTCGATCTTTTTTGAAATCGACTTTTCAGATGTCCCCAAATAAACGCTCTTCGAGAGATCGCAAGAGAGGTTTTTTGACGTTTCGTTCAATTTATTGCGAGTCGGTCTTTTGATAGAGTGATCAAATTTGTATCCTATGAGAGATCCATATTCAATAACCCTCAAACAACAGAAGAAAAGGTAACATGAAAGAGACCCCTCCCCCCAAAAAAAATCGCTATCGACTCCAACACTACCTAGCTCTCTGTGGATACGGTTCAAGACGAGTCAGTGAAAAAGCGATTGGAGAGGGTTGGGTAAGCGTCGACGGAAATACCGCCCAGATAGGCGATTCGGTCTCCGTCGGACAGGATGTCCGTGTTCAAGGGGTCGGCGTCAAGTGGAAGAGAGAGAGAAGAGAGGGAGAGTACTACCTCTTTCACAAACCGAGTAAGACTCTCTGCTCTCACTCCGATGACACGGGAAATAACCGAAGATTGATCTACTCTTTCTTTCAGCCAGAGCTAAACCAGCGACTCTTCTGCGTAGGACGACTCGACTACATGACCTCGGGGGCTCTTCTCGTGACCAATGATGGTGACTTTGTCCAAAAGATAGCCCATCCTCGCCACAAGATAGAGAAAGAGTACGTGGTGACGTGCAAGAGGGAGATCTCCGATACGTTGTGCGAGCAGTTTATCAAGGGGATCCGAGTTCGTGGAGTCCTCTATCGGGCAAAATCCTGCCAAAAAGTAAGCGATCACACCGTCCAAGTCGTCCTCGAAGAGGGAAAAAACCGTGAACTTCGTAACGTTTTTTGGGCGTTTAAGATTCCCATAAAAAAGGTTCACCGAGTTCGAATCGGGGGGATTTTGTTAAAAGGACTCGCACCGGGAACCTATCGAAAAGTGGGAGATAAAGAGCGAGGTCAACTCACCCGTCTCTCAGAGAAGGCCTAAGCCTGAATGGATGCGCAGTACCATCTTCACTCTCTTGACTCACTCGATGCGGTGGTACGTGAATTCTCTCTCTCTCTGACACCCTCCCGTTTCAATGAATCTCAGCCCACCATTCTCGTCGAAAATCGGGTAATGGGTGAGTATCTTCGCTACGCTCTCTGCGACGCAGGACGTGTTCTTTTTGATTTTTCTCCCCGACAACTCCCCTCTCTTCTTAGCGAAATTCTCAACGACTTCTCCGTTTCGCAAGAGCGACCGATAAACCTCCTCGCCTTCACCCTGCGAATCTTTCAATCCCTGCAAGGGTGGTATCATCAGAGAGAGAACGATGCGACGCTCCAGCCTCTCTGGGAGTACGTCGATGAGATCCGAGGAGATTCACTCAACTCTTCACTCTCCAAATCGCTATGGTCCGTCTCAGAGGAGTTAGCGAATCATTTCTACACACTAACCTTTGATGGTCAGCCACTGCTAAAGGCGTGGTCAAAATCTCAGTTTCTCGAGGGCGAACCGTACCAAGAGATCCCCCAGCGGTGGCTCGGCGAGATATGGCGCAGATTAAAAGAGACTCGGGAAGAGGACGAAGAGTCTATCGAAGTTTTACAGGGGGAGATTCTCGATAAAATAGAGAGTTCTCAGGCGGAGTACACCGGTAAAATTCGCCATCTGGTTATCGTAGGAAATCCCTTCTTTTGCGAATCTATCTTTAACTTGTTCTCCCACCTAAGTCGATGGGTTACGATCGATCACTTTCTCTTCTCATCCGACTTAGAGATCGTACCTCCCCCCCTCAGTAATTGGGCAGAGTGGGATCAGGCGTGGCAGAGAGTTTTTCTCTCGACGAAGAGCTTACAAAGAGAGCCGCCCCCCTCCCCTTCCCGACCGTTTCCCGATTTGACAAAGGAGAGGATCGAGTTAATTTCTGGTGCTGGCCCGAGGAGAGAGGTCGAGATATGCAAGGATAAGTTGCTCCTCTTCTATCAGAAAAAATCCCAAGACTCACCCAACTCACCTCCCCCTCTCTCTCGCATCGCCATCGTCAGTGAAAAACCCGACCTCTACTTTCCCCTTGTCGAAACGGTCTTTGCTCACATCTCCGAAGAGGAACCGACCCTGCCGATCTCCTCCCTCTACAAGACGGTAACGAGTGGCGAGTATTTTCAGGGGGTCGAAAAACTCTTTAATTTAGCCGGCTCTCGGTTTCTGCGAGAAGAGATATTCGAACTCTTCTTAAACCCCTCCTTCTCTCAAAAATTTGATCTCGATGAAAATACGGTCGCGTTCTGGCTCCACTTGGCGGAGGAGTGCCATATCCACTGGGGATTTGACGCAGAGCATAAACTCTCCCTGGGGTTGGATACCTCACCAAGAAACACGTGGCAATCGGGATTTCACCGACTCCTCTCTCTCTTCAACCAAGATCCCTTTGAAGACGAGAGGGGGATTCTTAAAAGCCAGAGTCAACAGCGACTCGTAGGTGAGTTGATCCACTCGGTTCGCTCTCTTTTCAACGATATCTACCCCTTAGGAGAGCGAGAACTAACCCCTGCTCAGTGGCTAACCGTGTGGGAGAGAATTTTTGAAAAGTATCTCTCCCCTCAAAATCCAGAGGAGAGTAAAGCGTATCTCTCGCTTAAACAAGAATTTTTCAACCTAGGATCACTCGGCTCATGCGAAGGAGTTGCGATCGGATTCTCCGCCTTCCGTTCCCTTTTTGAGAACCAGTTAGCGACGCATCGCTCCGCTGCCTACTCTCCCCGTGGAATTCTCCTCGGAACCCTTGAGGAGGTTCAAGGAGTGCCTTTTGATCTCATCTACCTGTTAGGTCTCGATGAGACCTTTCTCAAACGGACAACACACCCCTCTTACGACGTTCAAGAGCTAATCCCCTCACCCCTTCTGCGAACCAGAGAGAGTCAACAGAGATCACAACTTCTCCGCCTCGTTCTCAACTCACCCCTCATCCTCTCCTACTCCGGTATCGACCCCCTCTCAGGAAAAGAACTCCCCCCCTCCGTCGTCGTAGAAGATCTGGCGAAGAGTCTCGGACTCTCAGTAGAAGAGTGGCGAGAATCTCACCCTCTTCAGCCCTTTGATAGCGGGTATTTCGATAAAGAGACCTCTCTGACTAGCTTTAGCACGCTTCAATTTAAAAACGCCTTCACCCTCCAAGCCCGAGAAGAAACGTCGGAAAAAGGGGAGCCTTTTCTGCTCGCAGAACGGGGGGAGAAGAGTGTTGAGATACGTGAACTCTACGAGATGTTACTCGACCCCCTCTCCTCTCTCAAGCACTCTCTTAAGCTTGATAAGTGGTCGCACCAACTCCCCTTACGCCACCTAGAAGAGTCGATTGAGCCAGTAACTCTTCCCTTTGGAGGGACGAAAGATTTTATACAAGAGTCGTTTCCCTCTCCCTCTTCTCGAATCTCTGCCCCCCCTTCTGCGGGGGGGAGTCTCTCCGTAGAGAAATTCCTCGAAGAGAGGATTGAAGAGGAGGCGATGTCTGAGATCTCCCTCCTTGTTCAAAGTGATGTTTCCCACCTAGAGAAGGTCTCAAAAACGCTAGAAAAGACTCTCCAGAGAGAGGAAATTCCCCCTCTCTCCTCTTTAAAAAAGAGGGTTCTTCTGTTGAGAGAGAGCAAACCGCTCTCTCTAGGCGACTCTCTCCTCTATCACCCGCCGCTAGAGATCCCCCTTCAAAGAGGCGAAGACGACTCAAAACCCCTCTCCCAACCTCTCGCTGTTGTTGGTCGACTAGAACCCCTTTACCAAAAGGATACCACTCTCTATCTCTTTAAAATAGCGTATAAAAAGAGTCTTTTCCCTACTCAGCTAGAGAACGCACTCTCCGCCCTCATTCTCGGCTCTCTCTACCAAGCATCTCCCCTCTGCGTAGAGAGTCACTCACCCCATATCGTTAGAGATGACGTTAAAGATGGCGTTAAAGAAGGGAGAGAAGAGAGCGTTAAAGAGATCATCGAAGAGGTCGTTTTTTTGACCTTTGAGGTGAGTGAAAAAAAATATACAACGCAGAGATTCTTCTTGCATGAACAGAAAATAGAGAAGAGTGGTCATAAGGGGGTCTCTCTCCTCGGTGCCAAATCGAAATTAACCCGTCTGATCTCACTCCTCTTTGAACACGAGCAAGATCCCTTTCCCTATTTTACCACTCTCTTAGAACCTCTTCATAAAAAAGCGCTTTACCGAGATGATTTTAATGCGGAATTTGATCGATTGTGGAGAAGACTCATGCAACCCCCCGTCGTGGTACCGCACGGGGGAGACGACCTACAAGCGGTGCGAAGGGAGGCTCGTTGGTTATTTCCCGACGACTCTTTTGTGTTAGAAAAAGAGAGGATGTATCAGATGGTGCAGGTACTCCATGAAATTCTTTAGGGTACCCTAAAGGGTGCGCCTCAACCCTCGTACCCTCTCGCATCTCTTGATAATCGAATTTCTTGCGAACTTCTCCACTTGACATTAAACCTCTCTTTTTCTAATTCTCTTAAGACTTTTCTTGATTTTTTTCTTTTTAATAGGCACGCTTAAGATTAGACAACTCTTCTTTTGGATATTTTTCTATGGTTAAAACGCTCCTCTCTCTCTCCTTACCTCTCTTCCTCCTTGTCGGATGTGCCACAAGTCCTTATCAAGGTATCGATAAAAAACTGAGAGAGAGATCATTCCAATCGATCGAAGACGATCTCGTCAAAGCAAAAGAGGATAAATATTTTAAAAGTAGAGATAAGGTTCTCTACTACCTAGATACAGGCTTTACCTCCTACTACCTCAAGGAGTACCAAGCGAGTATTAAGAACCTCTCGCAAGCGGAGTATTTTATCGAGGATTTATACACCAAGAGTGTCTCTCGAGCTATCTCCTCTTGGCTCGTCAACGACACGGTTCTCGAATATGAAGGGGAAGATTACGAAGATCTGTACACGAATATCGTAAAAAGTTTAGCCTTCATCCAGCAGAAAAATTTTGAATCCGCCACGGTTGAAATTCGCCGAATCACCAATAAACTGAATCTTTTAGAAGATAAGTACGCCAAGAGAATTGAACGGTTTAACAGTGAATCAACGGGAGCGAATCAGCCGAAACTCGAAGCGACCCCTACTCAAAATCGATTTCACAACGACGCTCTCGCCCACTATTTAGGAACCATTTTATACCGAGAAGAGAGGGCGTTCGATGACGCACGAATCGAGAGGGACAAGATTGTCGACGCCTTTCAAAATCAGGGAGATCTCTACCCCTTTCCCCTCCCAAAACTTCCCGCCCTCAAGTTGCCAGAGGGAGAAAATGGATATTTAAACATCCTCGCCTTTAGCGGTCTCTCTCCGATCAAGGATGATCTTCGGATCACGGCGACCTATTCTCAAAATTGGCTGACATTCTCCGCCCAAGGCTACTCAGAGAGCGATATGAGCAACCGTTTTGGATTTGTTCCCATCTTCGCTCCCGGTCTTGGTTCTTCGGGAGGAGGAGGCTTTTACAGCGCGGAGTTCCCTATTTTGCAACCACGACCGAACCCAGTAAGAAGGATAAGGGTCACGATCGCTGGAGAGGGCGTCTTCTATCTGGAAAAATTGGAGACTCTCAACACGATCTCCGCCGAACTCTTCCGTCTCAAAATGCCCTTTATTACGCTAAAAACGATGATACGAGTTATCGGAAAACAGATCGCCAAAGAGGCGGCCGTTCGAGCCACCGAACAGAGTAGTAACTCGGGTGGATTGGCTATTTTCGGCTCTCTGCTAGGAGATGCGACGATTGCCCTCTCAGAACAGGCCGATATCCGTGCTTCACACCTCTTGCCTGCGGACTCCTACGTCGTCGAGGTCACTCTTCCCAAAGGAGATCACACCGTTGTCGTTGATTTTCTTGACAAGTCGGGAAACTCTCTCTACCAAGAGAGTCACGACGTCTCGATTAGCGACTCTCTAACCCTTCTAAACCCCTTTTATTTTTAAGGCGTCGAGGGAAAGGAGCTTTTTTAAAAACTAGATTTTCATCAATTTTTGTCGATTTTTACCGATCTTAGATCGAGAAGAGAGACTTTTCATCATATTTATCTCTCTCTTCTACTCTTCACCCCCCTGATTGGACCTCTTTTATGAACCCTCCCTCTAAACGATTTCAGCTCCTCTTCCTCGTCATTTTTCTCCTCATTATTTTAACCGTCGTTCTCTCTCGGATTCCCTCTTTCAGAGTCTTGCAAGGCAGAGAGAGCTTTGAACTGAAGATTGAGAGAGGGGATTCTCTCTCCAATATCCAAGAAAAAATTCGTGGAAAGGTCTCCCCGCTCTTCCCTCTCTATCTAGAAGCACGACTTCGCCTAGAGAAAAAGAGCGGTCTGATTCGAACTGGGACTTGGTCAATTGAGAGAGAGAGCCGATTCTCAGAGGTCTATCAAGAACTTTTAGAGGGAAATGAAGAGTTGGTGAGAGTAACGATCCCCCCGGGATGGACACTCTCTAAGATCGCCGATCGACTCGTCAATTTAGGATTTTCCGAGAGTGTCTCGGAGGTGGAGAAAGAGATACGGGAGTACAATCTCTCGGAGTACGGATTTCCTTCGATCTCGGATGTCTCCGGATTTCTCTACCCAGAAACCTACCAGATCTCTACCACGTACTCGATTAAAGAGGTACTCTCTTTCTTGGTGGAGCAGTTTTTCTTTGAGTTAGAGAGGATTTACCCCGATTATAAAAATCTCACCGATCAAGAGCTCTTAGAAAAAATATCCCTCGCCTCGATCGTCGAGGGGGAGTATCGTACCGCAGAAGAGACACCTATTATCGCCTCCGTCTTTTATAACCGACTCCGCCAAGGAATACGACTGGAGTCGTGTGCCACGATTCTCTACGTTCTCGAAGAGGAGTACGGCGAGGAGCATAAAAGCCGCCTCTTCTTCTCCGATCTACAGAGAGAGTCTCTTTTCAATACATACCGCCACTCAGGACTCCCCCCTAAACCGATCAACAATCCTGGTCAAGCCGCTCTTCGTGGTGCGTTTTTCCCCGCCGATACTGACTACCTCTTCTTTGTTGTTGACAATACGCGGGCTGGATACCATATTTTTACCAGTAATTTTTCCAGCCACAACGCAGCGAGAGCTAGCTACTTAAACGGATTTGTTTCAAAATAGAACGA